>JANYDE010000119.1 GCA_025359915.1 Chamaesiphon sp. 336R_metabinner_41
GGCAATGGTGCCGAAGTTTGTGAAGGTGATGCCGCGTGACTATAAGCGGGTGTTGCAAGCGATTCAGAATGCGCTGGCTTCGGGATTGAGTGGTGATGATGCGCTCGATGCTGCTTTTGAGGAGAATTCTCGCGATGTGGCGCGAATTGGTGGGAGTTAGACTGGGAAAATTGCTGAATCGGGACATAATCTAATGTAATGGCAAGCCTTGTGCTTACCTTTACAGAACTATGATGAGGTAGACATGACGGAGAAAACACAAGGTTGAGTGATTTTCAGGAACTAGCAGCGTACAGACAACAGCTTGAGCTTCCTCCTGCTGGTAGTGAGAACGATCGATCGACAATTGCTAAACTAGAAATTGATGGCACAACATTTTTTGGCATCAATTCTAGTAGCAATCCCACCCAGAGGCAGATTACACTGAGGGTAAATCCAATTAGTCGGACTCATGCCGAAGCAGATGCTTTTCAGCAAGCTTTCAATCTGGGATTCAGAGGCGGTAGAGCGCGTCTAACAGTCGATAGAGATCTTTGTCGAGCTTGCGGTCAAAATGGAGGTGTGAAGGGCATGGCGAAACAACTCGATCTTGATGAGATCGAAATAATTAGCCCTAGTGGTTGTCAAATTATTACACTGAAGTGAGGTTAGATATGTTTATTTCCAAATTCTCAACTGAGGACTGGCAAGGTAATCAAAATCACGGATCGATCGAAGATGTCAGCAGTTGGAGAGAGATAGAAACTGCCATTAAAGAACTAGATGGTCATCGAAAAACTTTAGTAACACTGGAGACTGATGGGGAAACTCACATGGCACTCGGTGGTGGGGGTGGAAAATATTTGGTGTATGTAACTTTTGATAATGAGAAATTTAGTTATCTAATTAATTCAACAAAGTCAGATCGATCTGAAACTTTAGTTGTGGGGGGGCAAGAAGGGATCTATCCTGGAAAATGGTGTGTTGACTTAACACTTGCTCTCAAAGTTGCCAAGTCTTTTTCAGAGTTTGGAGAGATCGATAAATCAGTTGTCTGGGAACGAGATGAGGTTGCTGAAGCTGTATAGTTAGCAATCTCAAAGGGTATCAGAAAAGAACGATCTATAACCAGATCGTGCTAATAACTACCAATTCATTTCACCAGCTTTAATTCTTTAAGATCGATAAAAAATTCAGGTGATTTAGGGCGATCGGCAGATTTAGTGTCAGATTTAACTATCCCGATCACTTCGACATGTTCGATTAAATAAATGTAAGTGTTTACAGAATACAATCAGTATTCCTATCATTCAAATATAGTTATTATGTCGAACTAGAAAAACTCATCGATCAAACCCAAAAATCAATATTTTTGTCACAATGAGTCGATCACTTTCTTGCTATTCTGTTTTATTTTGACGAACCCATGATGCCGTGCCATCACCTGTCCGAAGGATTACACCACCATCACCAACCGCTGTACCAACATTTTCACTACTAAAATGAACTGCATTCAACTTTGTTGATATCCCACTATTTGAACGAATCCATGATGCAGTGCCATCGCCTGTCCGAAGGATTACACCACCATCACCAACCGCTGTACCAACATTTTCACTACTAAAATGAACTGCATTCAACTTTGTTGATACCCCACTATTTGAACGAATCCATGATGCAGTGCCATCGCCTGTCCGAAGAATTACACCACCATCACCAACCGCTGTGCCAACATTTTCACTACTAAAATGAACTGCATTCAACTTTGTTGATACCCCATTATTTGAACGAATCCATGATGCAGTGCCATCGCCTGTCCGAAGAATTACACCACCATCACCAACTGCTGTGCCAACATTTTCACTGGTGAAGTAAACTGCATTCAACTTTGTTGATACCCCACTATTTGAACGAATCCATGATGCAGTGCCATCGCCTGTCCGAAGAATTACACCACCATCACCAACTGCTGTGCCAACATTTTCACTGGTGAAGTAAACTGCATTCAACTTTGTTGATACCCCACTATTTGAACGAACCCATGATGCGCCACCATTGCCTGTCCGCAAAATTACGCCACCATCGCCTACCGCTGTGCCAATATTTTCACTAATGAAGTAAACTGCATTCAACTTTGTTGATACCCCACTATTTTGACTAACCCACGATGCGCCACCATTGCCTGTCCGCAAAATTACGCCACCATCGCCTACCGCTGTGCCAATATTTTCACTGATGAAGTTAACATTACGAATACCCCCATGTTCTGAAAAATTTTCCTTTTGAGCTATTCTCGAAGGAGATTGGAATGCAGTAAGTTTCTGCTGAATTTTGTCACCGAGAGCTTTTTGAATAAGCCCATCGGTTGGCATCTCATTATGGGTAAGACGTTTTGCCTTAGTACCATTTGAACCCTTCCAACAGCCGCCAAAATTACAACCTGGCAGTCTCCATCCCGTACAACTTACTTCACTGGCTCCACACGAAACCCTATTTTCTGAACCATCACTATTTCTGAGCAGATTTTGCTCCTCCTGATCGCAGGTTTTAGCTTGACAAGCAGAGATAGATCCACTGACAGATCTACTATCAAACGGAACCACATTACTAGAATTCAAACCATTCTGTTGCCATCTGTTGAAGAAGTAATCTATGTTCGACGGAACATTGCGAATAGTAACAGGTAGACGCAAACCACCACTAGCAACAGGATCGAGAACTCCTAGAAGTTGGATTCTTCTTTTAATTCGAGGTGCAAGCTTCAGTAAAGAGTCACCACCATAGCTATGCCCGATCATAATTAAGGGACGATCGGGACTAAGTTGATTATTAATAAAATCAACAGCCTCTGATAAAAAAGGAGCATCGTTAGAAGCTTTGCCTCTCTCTCCTGCACCATCACCAAAACTATCCCAAGGCACTAATCTAAACTCTGCCCCACTTTTTTGGAGTTCACTGACCATTGCGCTCATGTATGTGCCACGATCTCCTTTATTCCAGACACAACAATCATTGTAGCCATTGACTAATACAACGTATGGACGAATCGATTGAGCGGTAGCAGTTTGTAATATAGAAACAACGCTCGTGCTAGTTATAGATAGAGCCGTTAACAAGGTAAGTGCTTTAAATCTCTTTTTCATTTTGGGTACCAATGCATCAAGGGTAAAGTGTCGAAAAATCGATTGTTATGGTTTTGGCAAAAGAGTATTACCATCATCGTATCAATAGATAGAATCATAAGACAATCAAAGGATAAATACTAGATTATAATTTTCCTACTATTTTTTCACAATTGAAGCTTCAGCAACAAAGATAGTTCCTATCTGTCGATCGGAGCAATTGATGTTCATCAGTGATTATGTTAGTATTCCATCAGTAGTTATCGAGCATTTCTATGGATGGACACTTTTCACAGGCAAAAGCGGAATGGGGATTAGGACTCTTGTACACTGACTTGGCTTCGGCAAAGGGAAAACACCTGACACCTGTTGAAAAGATCCATCTGCAAGGGTTATTATGTGGGTATAGTCCAGTAGAAATCGCTGATAAGCTAGGAAAAGCTGCTTGTGGGGTAGAAACCGATCTTTCCGCCAGTATATATAGATATGTGAAATCTCTACTGGGTAAGCCTGATGAGAAAATTAGTAACTGGCGCAATATTGCAGAATGGCTCGAAGAAGCTGGCTATAAATCTACATTAAATGCCAATTTAAAAGTCGAAGATTTAGAAATAGATAAAACGATAGTACAAGTCACAAACATTCATATCGAACGCAATCAAATAGTTTTTATGGTTAATCTAAGAGTACCAACAAAATACAATACAGTTGACGAGTAGGTTATCGATTCTGCCGAATCGTCATGATGTTTGATCGATCGTTGTTGCCTAAATGTGGGAATGGTAAAATTGAATCATATTCAATCTGCCCCATCACATCATGAGTACGATTCCGCAAGGCGGACGCTACGCGATCGAATCGATAATTCGGGAACTAGAGAAAATCCCCGAACAAATGCAACTGAGCGTTCTAGCCTTTATTCGGTCTCTTGACGGATCGGCAACTCTCGATCGACATCCTTCAGAACTACCGCCAAGAATTTTGGGACTAAATCACGGCGCGATGAAAATAAGCGATGACTTTGACGAACCATTACCAGATGAATTTTGGCTCGGCGAAGGATGAGGATTTAGCAACTGTAGATAGTGCTTTCGATAAATATGAGATCGGCTTTAGTCTCGATCGATTATCAGCAATTCCAAATTCAAAATCTTTCGATCAAGACAAGGCTCTTCTGTCGTCAGATTATTGAGAATAAAGTCAATAAATTAGAGATACGGAACGTAAACAGTCTCTTTCAATCTCGAATTTGGAATTGCTGATCGATTATCGTCTATCAACTATTGTTTTGTGAAGCTTGTAATTGTTGCAATTGCTCGTTGGCGAAGCCTTCCAATTCGGAAATCGTAAGTCCAGTTACTTCCGAGATCGTTTCCAGCGGCAGATTCTTACCCAGCATTTTCAGTGCGATCTCCTGTTTTTGAAGCTGCTTACCTTCAAGCTTACCTTTAAGTTCGGCGTTACTCATTTGAGTCTCATACCAGACATCGATTTCTTCCATCGTCTTCATAAATTCACTCTCCTCTGGAGTTAAACCGTCAGTAGCTATATCTTTGAGATAGACGCAATACTTCAAACATGCCGACATTATATCATTTTTGCCAGTTCTGTCTGGTGGCGATAGCTGCTCGATCGATCGAAACGCCCTCCGAGCCGATTCCCGATTACCCAACATTTTCAACCACAGATGAGCGGGTGTTTCAGGCAACTGTTCGATGATGACAATTCCCATCCTTAGCTGATTTGGCAATAAATAGACACCTTGCTCAAAGTCAGGATGGACTTGAGTCGCACAATCTTGAAGAATTTGTTTGCCACAATTAACAGCCAAAACCCAAGTAAACGGATTATTGCGATCGATAGTTACAATTTCTGTCTTTGGTAATTGTTGTGAACTCGTCAAATTTTGGGATGATTTAGCCGCCTTGATTAATTCCCGCCGCTGATACTTCCAATACAAATTCTTCCGAGTGATACAGTCATCAACATCGACACCTTCCAAATACCCGCTATAGTGTTCGATGATAACCGTCGGATGAGTTTGCATCAATCGATCAAACAGTCCTAAATCCTGATCTTTCCACCCCTGTTTCTCTAAATCACCGATAAACATCAGATCTATTTCAAGATCTTCATCGTTATGGATTTGAATGTTTTTGAGGGTATTTCCTTTCGATCGATATAACGATTGGATGTAGAACTTGAAAAAGCGATCGTGTTTGTATTGAGCCATTGGGTTCTATCACATTCTCCCGTTCTGTAGGGGCACTGTTCCGCAGTATACGCAGTTCATTTTCCTCTAGTACTATAACTCCATTAGTGTCCTACTCTCCCGATTTTCATTCTGCTTGCATAGCCTCTCTGCTAAGGCAGACGCTTTTGCTGAGGCAAACGCTTCGCGAACGCTACCGCCAACGACCCGATCCGCTATTAGCAAAGAGTTGACCCTGTAAATGAGATACCCAAAGCCAGACAACCATGTTACGATCAAATCAGGAATTTCCGTGCAACCATTCAACACTCGAAACTTTACTGTATCCGCATGAAAACCCAAGATATGGTCAGAGAGTTATTAGAAGTAACCGAACGATTTAATAAAACTGCATCCCCGCAGATAGATCGAGATCGAATATCTCACGCCACCAATATCATTCATCTTGCATCGAAAATTTTTGCTGATTCAAGCCAACAGTGGTTAAATCAACCCCACAAAATGTTAGAGGATCGAGTTCCGTTAGACATAATCGATCGCGATGAAGGTTTACAACAAACAGAAGATCTATTAGAGAAAATGGCTGAGATTGTCGATCGAGCAATTGAAGTATTTAATAATGAGTCAGTTGCTAAAAACTGGCTGCGTACACCAAATCCATATTTAGGCGATTTAATTCCACTAAGTATGTTGGAATCAGCAGAAGGGATCGAGCATGTTATGGATATGCTCGGACGGATTGACTATGGGGTGTACAGTTGAGACAGTCGAATCTTAAATTATGGCGTGTTGCTACCAGACAACGTGCTGAGGGTGCTTTTAGTGGCGAAGGCTCGGTTATGTACAGTGGGAGATGGCATTCCAAAGGAACGAGATTAGTGTACACTGCCGATAGTTTGTCTTCCGCAATATTGGAAACTACCGTTCACATGAACGCTACGACGATGTATCTTGAATATGTTTACTTTTGCGTAACAGTTCCTGATGATATTGAAATAGATGAGATCGATCGAAACACTCTAAATTCGGATTGGTCGAATATCTCTGCTCCAGGATACTTAAAAGAATACGGCGATAACTGGATCGAAAAAAGTGAAACAGCCATTTTGTGCGTACCTTCTGCAATAGTGCCAATCGAGAATAATTATCTTATCAACCCAATTCATCCTGATTTCCAAAGACTCGTCATTTCTCCCGCCGAGATTTGTTCGATCGACCCAAGAATAAAATCACTCTAATTGCCAATCGGCAAGCGCGAATCAACGTCAAACTAGTATCCGAAGTCGGAGTCGGCACGATCGCCGCCGGAGTAGCCAAAGCCCACGCCGATGTAGTATTAATCTCCGGCTTCGACGGCGGTACTGGCGCATCACCCCAAACCTCGTTGGCGAAGCCTACCGGAGGTAATCAAACACGCCGGATTACCGTGGGAACTCGGACTCGCCGAAACCCATCAAACCCTCGTCCTGAATAACCTCCGCAGCCGGATCGTCGTCGAAACCGACGGACAACTCAAAACCGGACGAGACATCGCGATCGCCGCCCTCCTCGGTGCCGAAGAATTCGGCTTCTCCACCGCCCCACTCGTCACCCTCGGCTGTATCATGATGCGCGTCTGCCATCTGAATACCTGTCCCGCCGGAATTGCCACCCAAAACCCCGAACTCCGCGCCACCTACACCGGAGATCCCGCCCACACCGTCAACTTCATGCGGTTTATCGCCCAAGACTTACGGGAAATCATGGCAGCCCTCGGTTTCCGCACCCTCAATGAAATGGTAGGGCGCACCGATATCTTAGAATCAAAACAAGCGATTACCTCCGGTAGGCTATGCCAACGCCCATTGGAAAGCCAAAAATATCGACCTCTCCAACCTGCTCTACCAGCCCGAAGCCGGAGCCGAAGTCGGACGTTACCAACAAATCGCCCAAGATCACGGACTTGACAAATCGCTCGACATTACTACTTTATTAGACCTATGCAAAGACTCGATCGAACACGGCAAACCCACTAAAGCCACCCTCCCAATAACCAACGTCAACCGCGCCGTCGGCACCATTCTCGGTAACGAAATCACCAAAAACCACTGGCACGGACTCCCCGCAGATACCGTCCACCTCAAATTCCAAGGTAGTGCCGGACAAAGCTTCGGTGCATTTATCCCCAAAGGAGTCACCCTCGAACTCGAAGGCGATGCCAACGACTACATCGGCAAAGGACTCAGCGGCGGTAAAATCATCCTCTACCCCTCACCCAAATCCACCTTCATCGCCGCCGAAAACGTCATCGTCGGCAATGTCGCCCTCTACGGAGCCACCAGCGGCGAAATCTACATCAACGGCATGGCTGGCGAACGGTTCTGT
>JANYDE010000167.1 GCA_025359915.1 Chamaesiphon sp. 336R_metabinner_41
TTTATACATTACTTGTACGGATATATCGATTTCTTCACTAATTTTAGTTGATTTTAGCCGATTTCATTGAACTTGACTAACTTTTTATTGTTTATATCTCTCTCTGTGTCTGGGTTTTGGCTTTTGTCAGCAAGCCCTAACTTAGAGCCACAGTGGACGATTGCTGAGGCTGAAGCGATGGCAAAAGCTAACTATCGGAATACCTATTTACCTCAGCAAGAATCTAGCCAGTCGAAGAAAGTCGGTAAATTATCTTATGGTATGACTGTGTGAATGTACCAGTGTCCATCGATAAGTCGCTTTAAATCTTTGTATTCGATCGAGTAATTTCTACCCATAATCCTATGTGAGATTTACTTGCTTTTGTAAAATTAGTCTTAGAGGTTGTCAACCTTCTGACTGATAGTTAGCCAGAAAATATTTTTTCTAAATAGACTTTTGACGAGTATAAAAGTACAATTAATTCTAATTTCAATTCTATTTTTATATCTATGTTTGTATTAAATTAGTTACTATTGTTTAGTTTTTGGGTGTAAATCAGAAATATTAGAACCTACTCTACTAACCCCTAAACCATCCAAATTGATGTTGAAAATTTATCGACTCCAACAACTGATGAACTACCAGAGTTAGTAACTTTAGCATTAACAAGCCTGATAACATCACCTACTTCTGGGATATTTTCTCCATCTAGCATCAACCAATTTTCAGGAATCTGTTGGATAGTTACTTGAGCAGGAGAAAAAGTACCTCGGATAGCATTGGTTTGAAGAGTGATGACTCTAGAAGCAGAATTTATTGAGGGGTTAGGAGGCTCGATCACCTCTGCCTCCAGATGCAACCCACACTCATTTGCCCACTCTGGTGTTGCCTGTTCCCAGAAAGCTTCGCACAGTGGAATACACGAACAACCTTTACAGTTTTCGGGCGATGGTTCAGCCATCTCTTGAAATGTTTGATGAGCTGCCGCAGCGTTTAATTCTGCAAGCAATACTCGTGCAGCATCACCTTCCGTGCGAGCATCTTGATCTGAGATAGTCAAAGTCGCATGTTGATTATTTCCTCTAACAATAATTCCTTGAGAAATTTGGATGTCATTCTCTAAACATAGATGAGCATATAAACGTAATTGCCGAATTTCCGAAACAGATAGCTCCGTTCCAACAGCTTCAGCTTTAGTCCCAGATTTATAATCGATTACTTCCGATTTAGCAATATTAATATAGTCTGGTCTGCCTTTAATTAGTCCATCACGGGATACTAGAGATACTTCAGCCCCTCCAACTAGTTTCGAGATTCCTGGTGATGTAGACGGCTGTTTTTGTAGGGCAATATCGGTAGCATGAAGTGCCGCTCTTTCTCGGAAAAGATAGTAGTAGGGAAGTCGATCGATCGATCTGAATTTTGACTTGAGCAGGGGATGGGCATTCTGGTACTGCAATTGCACCTGTTCTTCAAATACCTGCCGAGCGGCATCATAACAGGCTTTTTTGTCCTGGGGAAACTGTCCTTTGTTTGCCAGTTCTAGAACTTTATGGAAGCAGGACCCCAGAATTGCATTTGAACTTTGTGGGAGGGTATTTCGCTCGCCAAAAGCTGACCAAATTGCTAGTGCCTTACAACGTAATGCCGCTTCATAAAGGCTAGGAGTAAAATGAGAAATTGTTTTAACAGTTGGTATTTGGGGAATTTTCATAAAATCCTCTCACTCATAAGGGACTCGGATTGCATCAAAAATCGATCTGAACTTAGGTTTCAAACCTCGTTGTTCTGCTGCTGCATAAGCTGCTGCCATCTCTGGGCAGAAGTTAGCCTCGTACTTATCCCAAAGCGGGTGAGTCAGGATTATAGCTTTCTTGTTCCAGTCATCTAATCCGAATCGTAATCCGCCTAGAGTATCATTGGGGTCATATGTTAGGTCTAGTGCCTTAAAATAGGCTTCAGCCGTCGGCTCAACTAAATCAGCCCAGTAATCATAGTTCAGATCGATTTGTGCATTTCGATCTAGTGCCAATCGCACCATATCGAGTGCTAGTCGCCAATCTAGTAATGGATGAAAAGCCATATTACCGAATTCCCGCAAGCAGCGATGACAGGAAGTGGCACACTCTTGTCTATGAGTAGGACTAACTAATGGTGGGTAAAACCGTTGTTCTGGATCTAGGATAAATTGCAACAAGTTCTCAAATCGCTCTGGATTTGCCAGCCAAGAACTGTACCCCGCGCCATTCTCCAGATTATCTGAGATGAAAATCCGAGCAGATGGAGCTTCAAACGGACTATTAAAGTCAGCGAATGGTTGGATTCCGACATCCAACTCTGAATCTTGGATGTCGAGCTTCACGGCTGCTGCCCGTCTAACCATAAAACCAAACGAATACCAAGCCGCTCTACCCATAGGGCAACTGGGATTGAGATTTAGCCCCACAGGTACGTCTTGGATACCTGCAACTAAAACATCTGTTGTGGAAATATCTGCTAACGCTCTAATAAGAGGGTCAACTTGGGTATCGAATTTTGGACGCTGAATGGATTGCTGATCCGCTCGATCTAGACTTGAAAGTGCTTGCTCGAAGCCTTCTTCATCGATCCAGAGATGTTGATTTTCAATCTTCCGAAACAGAAAATCTTGACCATCCTTGTCATTGATTCGATAAACTTTAGCCTGCGGAATACAGCGAATTTCAAAGTTTTGATGCTGTTGAAGATCGGTTGGGGTAGTTCCCAATCTTGCCCGTAATGCACGAGGGGTAAATTCAAAAGCTCCTTTATACTCAGCGTTAATTGGCCACCAAGTAGCAAAGCCAGGAGGTTGATTGATGTTAGTAATCCTGTAGCCATCATTTCCAAGAGCTACGCCACAATATGGACATCCCCCATCTTTAGGATTCCGTTCCAGAGCTTGACACTGACGACAAATTCCAATTTGTTCGGGATTACCTAAAGGATCTGGTTCATAAACAATTTTATCCCTCAGTAGATAAGGATTAATGATTCCAACAGCAGTCAGAAGTCGATCGTCTTTTACCGTCTGAGCACCTGGTGAAAACTGACTGATGGCAACTTCTAATTCTCGATCTACTACTCCTGTGGGTGGCCATCCACGAGATAAGTCCACTTTTGGTCTTTCATGATAAAGATATCGAGTACCTGTGGGGAATCCAAACATGGGCAGAATTCCGTTAGCTGCTAACTTTTCACTCAGAGGTGACTGTGGTGTGGTAGAAAATTGCTCGACGATTCCATCGATACCTTGCACCAATTCATTTTGAATATAATCAATCAGATTTTCAGTAGAAATCGATGTGCGTTTGTTAATTGTTTGACAAATTTGTTCTACTTGAGTGGGATTTGCCTGAATCCAACTATTGACGATCGAACGATGTTGCAACCATCCTCCGACAATGCCAAATTCTCCATGCACACTCTCCCCTGAGTAAGGAAGTTGAATATTCAGGAAGGCTCTGTGTAAGGTTTCTTTTGCTACAACTCGTCTGGCAATTTCTTCGCGGGAAACATCCACGTAAGGTTTTGGTGGTGGCTCTGCTGTAATTAAATTAGGTCGCTCAAAGTAGTATTCATCATGGCTTCGACCTCGACAGAGGGTAAGCGCAACAGACATTCCAAATCCACGGCGGCGACCAGCTCGACCAACTCGTTGTTGGTAGTTAAATCTTACAGGTGGCATGTTTGCCATCCCGATCGCTTGCAGTGAGCCAAGATCGACCCCAGCTTCCATTGTGGTTGTGACACTGAGCAAATCCACTCCGCAAACTTGAGCTTGTTCGTTTTGCATGAAAACTTCTTGGAAATAGCGTTGCCGCTTGCGTCGATCGTCTGCATCAGTCTGTCCCGTCAGTTCTTCGCAGTTGAGACGGAAAGGATTCTGATTAGTTCGAGCTAGAAATTCGTAGTAGTCATATTCATCATCATTTAGTATTTGGGTAGCTGGTCGAGCGGGTAAATGATTGAGGCAATTGGTGCAAACTCCGCCTGAAGGGTGGAGGTGAACTCGTCCACAACGCCCACATGTATAGATATCAGTCCCACCATTATTAGGCTGTGGGCTGAGAAAATACATCGATTGAGGTTTGACTATCCATTGATCTACAACGCCTCCCAAAATAGCGATCGCGTCTGATTCCAGAGTCTGTCTGTCTAGCCTATTGAGAGCAGTAATAGCATCCAGATATCGATTGATATAGCCAGGAGTATTAACCTGTCCTTGTTTTTCAGATTCATCCCAACGTCGCCGTTGCAAAAGTAATCGCAGTACAGATGCAGCAACTCGTTCGGTAATAGTAACGGGGGCTTGGGAATTAACCCACAGGAAGCCTAACTTCAAAGATTCAAAATCACGAGCACCACCTGCAAACAAAACTAATTCAACAATAGATTCTTTGAGTTCTTTTTCAATATTATTTCTTAAATCCTTCTCGTTCTGTTGAAATTCATCTTTATATACCCAAGGATATTTATTCCAATCAATTAAGTCAGTCCAAAATATTGGTAAACTATTTGGTGGCTTATATTCTTTGACAAATATTCCTGTTCCGCCAGGATTCATCCCCTGTTCTAATAGTCCTTCTCGAACAGCATCGAGCAAAGAATTAAACGAGAGTGGAACAAAGACTCCCAATCGATCTGGAGGATTGAGAATATCTGGAGCAGAGCCTTTACCTCCTTGAGCAATATAAGTACTTACTTCCCCTATTGTTGTGTTTTCTAATAAGCTATATAGTTCTTGTATTCGTTGAATATTGGAGGGCTTTCCCTGCATCAGATCTGATTGCAACTGGTAAAATTCTACTGCTAACTGATGTTGTTCTGAGTTTTTCGCGAATTTTTCCTGGGCTGATGATGCTTCAAGAACGACTTTTCCATAGGCAAGCTGACGAACAACGTCTAAATAGTGATCTCGTTTAATACCTGTGGAAAGTTTTGCAGCATCGGCGCGACTATCTGAAAATAAAACTAATTTCCGGCTTCGATCGGACATCTGCCGCATCATTGCATCCGATAAAACCTGCATAATTCGCTGGAAACCCGATCCTAAATCGCGAATAGATGAATTTATCTTCTTCCTTGCATAGTCTGCTTCGCAGTGGGGACATTTAGAAGGAAAAGCATTAGCCTCGCCAATTGGTGCAAGAAAAACATACCCTCTTGTAGATTCTGTCATACTAATATGACGAGTTAGTCTTCCATTTGTATGCTCAAGTGATGCAGGTTGCCATTGATAATTTTTAGAATCTTCTATCCACTGCCATCGGGCAGGTTTACTGTGAGTCTGTTTGATAATCTGTCTGCCATTAGCAGGCCAAAATACCATGAACTCGCCGAAATTTCTCGCCAATGAGGATGCGCGATCGGGTACTTTTTCTAGCTGCGGATAGTCAGGCGATAAATACCAGGTATCGGAGTCTGGTGACTCCTCTCGCTTGTAACCGCCCAAAAAGACTTCACCGCAAGGTTGACAGTAAAGTAATTCGAGAACTCTAGATCCGCACTCATCACACCTGGGGCGCGGCTCTGTAAAAAGCTTGCCAACAGGGACAGCATCCCCTGCGTTAATTGCTTTTGTATGTCCTGGACATTTGGGGTTCACGCACGCCCAGATCCGTCCGGCATTGTGGAAAAAGTAATGTGCTCTCAGAGGCAGGGGGGCTTCATCCTGAGCATTTCGAGCAGCTACTAGAGAACGAACCAATCCTTTGGCAGCATTTTTAGCCTTGGAATCTCCAAATACAAGCTCTGCCAGACTTTGAACTCCTTCAATTTTTTGAACGGTAAAAGGCTTATTGTTTGTGGATTGAACTAAAGTACCAAATGCCTGGATACGATCTAGGCATTCATTGATGATTTGAGGTGGTTTTTCTTTTTCGTTTGTAGGAGTGAAATTAAGAGCTTTAGCAAAGTCCTCTGCAATCTCTAAAGTCAAACCCTTTTCTCTGTCTAGCGATCGATCTAAATCTACAAAGGCTTGTTGATGTACCTGAAGAGGATATCCGGCTGTGAACGGAAGATCGTAGGTGCGACGTTGACCAGAAATAATTTCAAATTGATTTTGCTCCTTACCGAAAAAATCCTCCAGATATTGGCGACTTTCATCATCGTCTTCAATGGATGCGCTAGTGGCAATGATTCGGAGTTGTGGATGATCGGGATTCAAGCCAATTCGATTTAAGAATGCTCGTAACAGATAACCTACTTCGGTTCCAGGAGTCCCCCGATAAGTATGAAGTTCATCTACCACCAGATGGAAAATATGAGTGGGATCTTCTTCCAGCCATTTCCGAGTACTCTCGAAAACATTGCTCTCCAAACTACGCATTAGCATGATATTTAACATGCTGTAGTTGGTGATTAAAATATCTGGGGGAGCCTCTTGCATGTCCCAGCGCGACCACATTTCAGATCCGTTAGGATTTTGAAAATAGTAGAGAATATCTGGATCTGATATGGCAGAAGCTTGAGCATTAGCCCAATCATTAGAAACTGCCTTTAAACGTGGCTTGAGCTTGCTACTATTTGATGTGTTTTTTCCATCTTTAATGGTGTTTGCAGGTCCAGAAATAGGTGTAGCACCTACATATCGCCCAAACCAAAACCGATTATCACTGCGATTCTGCTGTCTCCATTGAGTAGCTACTGGATTATCACAAGCACGGCGGATTCGGGTCAGTTGATCCTCAATTAGGGCATTCAAAGGGTAGAGAAATAGGGCACGAACTGCCTTTGGTCTAGTACTTGGCTCATGTGCTCGTTGAGCAATCCTTGACTGTCTAGAATGGTTCCACCAGTCCCAGTTGGCAGGTAATGGCTGAGGATTTACCCATTTCCTTGACTCTTCAGCAAGGTAGGCAAAAACGGGCAATAAGTAGCACTCTGTCTTCCCAGAACCTGTCCCTGAAGTGACGACAACAGCTTTACCTTGGCGAGAGAGATTCAGAGCTGCGTATTGGTGAGCGTAAATCTCCCGCTTCTCTGGAAATAGACCATCACCAGATGTCATGAAGTTAGCAGCATCCTCATGTATCCCAAGCTGTTCGCAAGCTTGAGCAACCGTATACCCTGACGATTGATATGGCGCAAACGGCTCAAAGATTGGATATCGATAAAGCTGATTATCTCGATCTAAAAGAGCTTCACGCTCTTTCATCAGTTGTTCGTAACGAAGTCGGAATGGACTATTAAGGTATCGGATGTAAGTTCGCCGGATTTCATCAAACACCTTAAATGGATCGTTCATCCTATCAGCTTCCCCAATCATTTTAAAGTAACTATTTACTTCACTTCAGGCTGGGGAAAGGTTGTCCGGTACCCACAAGAAGTAAAGCAGCAATATTCGGAGACAGACTTTCATACACAATATTTCCATTCTCATATCGGCTCGGTTTCCCTGATGATAGACAAGCAATCCGAGAGAAATTCTCAGGTAGAGGTGCAGTACTGGGTACCGATAGAGTATGGATATCAGAATTATATCTGGCTATAGGAATAGATCGTAACATAGCGGCTGCGTATATAGACTCACGCTTTGACAAAGCAAGAAGTCGATTTTCTGAAGTGGCAACAAAATAGCGACATTGCCCGTAAGTTGGAGAATATTCGCGAGCGGTATGCGACAGGATATTGTCAACCCACTTTTGTTGTTGTAGATCGAATGACCGCACAGCCCAATTGTGAGGAGCTGGTTCTTCCGTGGCTTCATCCAGTTGTCGATCGATTGAAATTAGAGAGCCAACTAGGGTTGTGGCTAGGTTTGGCACAAATTGCATCCCGCTTGAATTAGCAACGGCTCGTAATGCTTTTTCAGAGCCTTCAACTTGAATTTGAGATGGAGAATCAGTACTAGGAATCACTAAAAACTTACAGTGATTCTCTGTGCTTGCTTTCTCAATCGTTGCCAACAGTTTTGGGGTTCTACCTCCACACAGTAAAGCAATCTCAGGTCGATCGACAAGTCCACCCAAGATCGGCGATCGAACTTTCCATCTCCGAGATTCATCTACGAAAAAATCAACATGTCCAAGTTCGGAAAGATGGATCTGAAGATTACGACAGAGATCGCTCGATTCAGCCTGTTCTGGAGCCAACTCCCGAACAGCTTTGCGGAAACTTACCCAAGAGCCTTCGCCTAGATGAGTCATCCAGTAAAGTAGAACATCAAAATTCATTAGCGTTTCTTTCCCCAGATAATGTTTTTAACTATCGATGCTCCACAGGCATAATTCCGCCAGTTCATTTCAAGGTCATCTATACTGAATCCTGAATAAATAGACGTAACTTCCACATTGCAAATTCCCGCATTGTCAATAAAAGATACCCATTTTTCAATATTATTATTATTTTGCTTAAAAATAGATTTTTTTTGTGGGAAAGCTGATAGTTTAAGTGTTAGACCAATTACCCTTATGAGTGCATCCTTTTCGATGACATCTAAGAATTCTTTATTATCTAATTGAACTAAATCGTTAATATTACATCCTAAACGTCCAGCAATAACTTTGAGAGCCGGATAATCTGGGTTACTTTTTTTAGGATTAAATTCTTTCATTCTTAGAGTTGTAAAACCTGGTACTATCTCATCCAATTCGATGGGGGATAGATTATTCTCCAGCAACTGCAACTGTTTGGTAATACTGACTGCCCAAATCGGCTGAAATGGGCAATCGGCGATAAACCCGTTCCAAGCATCAGACCTAGCCTCAAACAAGTCCCCAGGTGTTGCACCAATCAACTTCCAAGCACCTTGAGGTAGAGCTATTTGATGAGAAGTATGAAGACGATTGAAAATCCAGCCTGTTGAAACATTGCTTACTTCAGGCTCAATCATCTCAATTTGCTTTGAGAAAGATCCAATCTCGATCGTATGGATACCTGGTCTGGAAAGAGCATTATCTTCATCAACCAGTAAGCCATCAGATGTAATCGTAACAGCTTGTCCATCGATCGTGGGCTGTTGTCCTTTCTCCAGTCCTGCCACGATTAAACGAGGATGAGCACCGAGCAACCAAGCATTTCTACGCCCCAGCTTCAATCCACCGACGGTGATAATGTCAACATTAGACTCAATATCCAGAGTAGATAGCTCAAGCGGTACAAATTCTGGATAACGTTCGATTATTAAATCGGAGAATAAACACCAACCTTCTGGTAGTTCTCGATGACTTCTGGCTTCACATCGAGAACTAGTTATTGTGTTGAGATAATCATTAGTTTGTTCGTGTAAGCTCTCATGTACCAACACCGAACAAGGTGCCCCACGAATTAGTCTGGGACGGGACAAATACCCTGAGTAGCTATGATTATTACTAGGGACGAATCCTATCACCCCAGTTCCCGAACGCTTCAAGACAAATTGTGTTCGCTCGACAGTTGATTCCCAAGCAAAGCCGTTTAGCAATGCCTCTCCACGATCGGGAGTAACTCGCAAAAGGGAATACCAACCCTCTTCACTTGACTCAAAGCGATTTACCCCATCGTCAAATACTTCTGGAAATTTCAAGGGTTGCCTTGGCAGATAATAAAGCTGAGGCCGACGATTTCTAAACTCCAGCAGCATCTCAACCCTCGTACTGCGTCTGTCGATTGCTTCTTTGACAGATCCATCCCAACATTCTAATTCCTGAGCGATTTCGGTGATAGCAACTTTACGGCGGTTGCCATTCAATGCAGCTTTTCCTGGTTTACTAAAAGTGTAGTCTAATCTATTCCAGCAATTGAGATCTGCATCGATCTTGGCATGAGAAACCCTACTTTCAGGCTCATATCCCGCTGTAGCAAAAAAATCTGGCAGCTTTTCAACATCTATTTGCCGCAGTGAAACATGGGCGAGTGGATAGGCAACATAGCGTTTACTATTCGATTCTGGTTCAACAGTTACAATTGGTGACTTATTTTGAAGATATCTCCATAGCCCTTCAAATTGTAATGGATCGAATCCTTCTGGATAATTCCCATCAAGTTTACACCCAAGTAAGTCGGCAAACCTTGGCCAGAATGCATTGGCTCCAATTTCATCATCAGAGTGCATTTGATAAGCAGCTAAAACTGACAGTGCGAGGAAGCCAATACACTTGGGATAATCATCTTGACCGTATGTTGTTCGGAATGTAAGTTGCAATCCGTTAGTTTTGCCTTGGGTTTTATAAACCTCTGCAACGGTTTTTACAAAGTCTCTTTCGGCTGCGTCAGCAGAGATAGACATCTTACGATATTTTGAAATGGCGACACCAAGGATTCTGGGAGTTATCGTCAAATAGACATCATTACGATCGGATGCCTCTGAGAAGTAGTATTCAGCTATCGCTCGATTCCACTGAATATAAGCTTCTGATAAAGGCATTGAGATCTATGGCAACCAGGTTTTCAAAAAGTGCTTGTGCTTCAACGTTAGCGGATTGGCTCCGATAGTGAAATCGGTAATTTCACTTAGCTTTAGTCATCCAGTCACAATTTGAGGATAAATTCAGCAATTGCTTTAGTCAAAAGTGGACAGACGGCATTGGCGACTTGCTGCTGTTTGTGCATTAGCCCCCCTTTTCTTCCATCAGTCGTTCCAGAAAACATAAACCAATCAGGGAAAGATTGCAATCTTGCTGCTTCTCGAAGAGAGAGTCCACGGTGCTGTTCGGGATGGATCAGCATACTCTTTCGGTAGTGCCCGATCGTAACTGAAGGGTCTGACCAGGTTAATCGCCGATAGATATTGCTATGAGTCCGATTTAGATCGGCATAGTTGGTCATCTTGTCTTTGATGTTCTGCCAATTGCCCCCAGGTGGAATCTCTTTGTATCGGTCAATTACATAATCAGCGTGACGAGAGGTGATGTGGTCTGTGATGACTCCAGGATCGGCTCCTTGCCGCATTAATTGAAGAAATTGATTGGATATGTCTGCTCGATTCTCGCGTCCAGCAGAGGCTACGCCACCGAATTCAAGTTTCTCATAGTTAATGTGGCTTTGACTATAACCATTTTCTACTTGTGGCAAGTCTTTAATAGCCTGTTCGACAGTTACATACGACTGACCTTTGCCACCATGAGTAGGAAATGGGAATGCGCCCCATTCTGGATCGAAGTCTTCTTCCTGATAGCCCAGATCCTGGTGGATCAGCAAAGCAAAAAAGCGATACCTAAATTGAGGAACGCCATACCAGGCTGCATCCAAAAGCCGTTTAAAAACGAGATAACCTGCTTTTTGCATTCGATAAGTGAAATAGTCAAGCAAGCTCTCATGAGTACTGTCGTAGTTTCTAGCCCAAACAATACCCTGGACATTTTCCATCAGCGCGATCGGCGGACGAATCCGCTCGACATAATCCATAAATACTTCAACCAGACGATTATGAGGGTTAGATTCATCCCCTGAATTGCGATTAGAACTAGAGAAACCTTGACAAGGTGGTCCACCAATGAGAATTTGAACTCCACCTTTTTCTTGGGCACAGTTTTTTATTGACTCATAAGCTAAATCACTTCTGAGATCCATCGGTTCTACCCCATCTGGGATAAAACCCGCTCCTCCACAGTGATATATCTGTGAAATTGCTTGATGATTTTGTCTCAGAGTCTGTGCATAAATTGGATGAACTTCTCCTGAAAGAATTAACCTGTAGAGGTTATTATAATTATTTGCCATTGAAAAGCCTAAGCCCATTCCTCCAGCACCAGCAAATAATTCAACAATATTTAGTTGATCGTATTTAGACTGAATAATTCCTCGAAAATTTGGAGGCTTTAGCTCTCTTTCTAATAAATCTTTTTCTAACAACTCATTTTCTTGTTGACGAGCAATAGTAATATTAGGTCGCAAATTTAGCCCTGAGTAGCTGAATTCATTCTGTTTTAAGCTAGGTAAACTTCGTAAATCTCGTTCTTTATTTTTCAAGATCGAACCGATACAGTTTGTCCAGCTAAGAGCCTCAACTAATTCAGTTAAATCAGTGTTTAACAGAGAAGATAATCCAATTATTGTTCCTCGGTTAACTCCCGATATCCCTTCTTGTTTAGCGACAAATGCACGACATTTGATAGATTGAATAATAAGATCTGCAACTAAATATTTTAGCTTTCTTCCAGTTTTAGGCTCAATAATTTCAATTATTTTCCATTCTTCTACCCGATCGATCAGATCGATAGCCTTTGCTTTTTCGCCATTAACTAGTAGTAGTTTAGTTGAAGGTCGAATCTTGACACAAAAATTTAATTCTCTTTTCTCTAACCCTTGAATGAAACTTGTTTTGCATCCGTACTGTGTACTCGAAACAATAACAGGTCGATCGAATAAATTTAAGTTACAGCTATCAATTACTTCTAATGCGAAACATGTGCTGGCAAGTTTAGTGGATTTCTGTAAAATAGTTGTTATTAATTCCTGACTATTAGTGTGATAAATTCCTACGCAAATTTCCTCAACTAATTTGTCACCTCCCAAGTCAGATCTAAAGTTAGAATATTGAGTATTGTTCTCAAGCAATAAGAAATCTCGACGTTCAGATGATTTGCGTGGCACTAATTCAAGCTACTTCTATAAATGGTTTCCGTGATTTGAAGTACTTGTCAACCTAAATAACTGCCATCAGTACCTCAAAAAACTTCCAGCCTTAGATTTTATCATATTGCACTTTAGTGTCACGACTTAATTTCACTTATAAACTTCCCATCTGTCGTTCCAAAGCTTGACGCACTAATCCCATCACATAGGGTAACTCAGCTAGATCTGCCAGTCCGATTTCTATATCTCCATTCCCCCATCTTCCCACTGCCGAGACATCTTTACAGATCCCTCTAGGGTCATTAATTTCGGGAAAAGGCATATTTAGAGAAATTCGCAACCGTTTAGCTTGGGGCACGATATCTACAAAATTTGTTTCGGCTTTGTAGGCAATGTAGAGTTTGAGGAACTCTTCAGTCACACATGAATCCAGGGCGAGGATTTCTGTGCGGAAGGCTTCAAATAGATCCCGCACAGTTCCAGCAGTGAGCTGGGGATAATCGGCGATCGAATAGCGAGCTTTGACAGGCTTAGATTTGTAAGACTCTAGGGTTTCGTATGTGACTTTTGGAGCAATCCAAACGGCTAATGCCATTGTAGATAAAAGATCGGCGCGGTGACGAATGGCGGTTTCATCCCACTGTTCGATCGCACCTAAACCCTGATTAAGTTTAAGGGGACTCTCTTTGAAACCGCCCTTCATATCTCGTTTAGCGGTAAATGCTTTGTCGCTATATTCAGAGTTATAACCTGTCAGGGTGAGGTTGCCTAGTGTGTGCAAATAGGTCTGATGAATTCGTTGCCAGTCTTCTCCTATTGCTTCTTTCCAAGCAAGGGAGAGATTTTCGTTTTGGGGGAGGATATGTTCGATCGTGTATTCGTCGATCGAGACTCGTTCTTTGCGCTGGTGATTTTCTAACCGTCGTAACCAATAGCTGCGGCTGCGAAATTTGTAGAGATCTTTGGTTTGAAATGCTCGCTTAAATTCTTCATCACTAGGAAAACGGCGGTAGGAAGGGAGCAATAGCAAGTGAGCTTGGATGCTTTCTAGGTAAGCATCTTTATCTAGAGCTTTGCCGAAGGTGGCAAAGGTTTTGTTCATGGAGTTGGTGGGAATTGCACAAATTACTCGCCGGAAGACATAAGACTCCACTAATCTGACTGCCGTAAGAAAATCTGCCTGACTCAGCAGTTTCAGGTCATAGTCTCGATATAGCTCCATCAGGAAGGGGTAAGCGACATCAACCTTCAATTTCCGCAGATCTTGAAAGGCGATTTTGAGGGGGGCATTGGGTTCGGCTCCCAATGTCATGGCGCAGAAGTAGCGGGCATAATTCCGAATATCGGCAACGAGAGATTCTACGCCAGCCTCGGCTACCTGGGGTGATTGGGCGTGTTGTTTGAAGGTGTTGTAAACTTCACCGACGTTGGGAAGGGTGCCTGTTTTGACGGTGAGGAAATAGCGCATGAAACCATCGAAGTTGGTCACATATGCTTCTTGACCAAATTCTATCTCCATTGGTCGCCAATACTGTTCGTACAATTTGGTCTGAAGTTTGGGTTCGAGTCCCATGAGGATATAGTTCCGAATCAGATCGGCTTGGCTCAATTCTCGCCCAGTGGAGTTCATGCTCTCGAAAATTAACTGGGGATTATCTCGATCGCGTGTTAGGGCAATATCGACCACTACCAGTTTGGCTAGTCCCTTACAGACTGTCACTAAGTCATCTTTGCGCTCGTTGAGTAACTGCTCGAAGAGTTTAAAATTTTCAGTGACCCGAATTGAGTAATCTTTGGGCAGTTCGGTTTGATTCAGGATGGAAATTAAAGAGGTTTTATCGGTCTGGGAGAGAATCAGTTTGAAGTGCTGTTCGCCTTCTTCTTCAGGATTGAGCAGGTAGAAGTTACGCAGTTTCCGCTGTGAAAAACCATCAAATGGTTCGCCACCACCTTCTAGGGCATTAGCGAGAGCAGTGATGAGGAGGGTAATGGTGGTAAGTCGTTGTTGCCCGTCGATGACGAGTAGGGATGACTGGCTGGATACTTGATACAGTCCTCGTTCGATGTAGACGACTGAGCCGACGAAATGGGCGGAAATGTCTTCGTTGGCTCCGGTGCGGAGGATGTCTTCCCACAGTTGGCGGCACTCTTTATCTGTCCAGGAGTATGTGCGTTGGTAAATGGGGATTACGAATTGGGGCGATCTTTTGATAAAAGCGAGGAGATTTGCTTCGGTGGCTTTCATGTGTTCATCTCCTTTGGGAGCGTAATCTGAGCATCACTTTATAGTTCCCTTCGGAAGGCGCGATGTTGAAGGGATGTAAAAAGTGTGTCTAGTTGGGCGAGGGATTTATATCGAGTAGGCAGTGGCATCGTTTTTTAGGATGTAATTTACATCCTAAAATTTTGGCTGAAACTGTTGTGCAGAAACATTTATAGTAGATTATAAGCTTGTATATATGCTCAAACCTCATCCCCGTCTGTTTTTGAGCTATTTTTTAGGATGTAAATTACATCCTAAAGTTTTGACTGAAACTGTTTCACAGTAATAGTTAGAGCAATTCTAAGATTCGAGCGATATCTCCCCCTTTCAAGATCTGATTTTTTACTGTTGCTACCTTTGTAGATGGAATCTTGCGACAACGGGTGCGCCATTTACCATCTACTTTTTCCTTCCAGCTAATTTGCCACCGCCAGTGCTTGGCATTATTGGGATTACGAGTACCGCTCACTTTTGGGTATTCGACAACTTGCCCACGTTTGTTGGTTACTTTCTGGGTAAATTGATGGAGCGAACCACTAACTCCTCTGGCTGCTAATCGCATCGCTGCTCCGATGGCGATGGAGAAGCAGTCATTGATGGTTGAGTATCAATGTTTGAGGTTTTCATTTATAATGTAAAAACTATTTTATTTTGTTTAGGTAAGTGTTTTCACTTACCTTTTTTTCTAGCTACATTTTAACAGTTCTAGTTGTCCGATCGCAGATATATTTAATTAAAATAACGCTTCGTCTAAGGCGATTATTATTAGTAATAGATACCCGATCGTTCACAACAAACCAACTCATTACTGTATCGCTACCCCTAGAATTCTGGCAATAATCTCGTTGGCGGTAGCGGAGCGTTTGCCCTAGCAATAGCCTCCCCCTTGGAGAATCGTACAAACTCTCAATTGCTAACTGAAGCAAAAATAGGCTACGCACTGTGTAGCCTATTTCGATCGGACTTTAAGCGAATAAAGATTGAGCTAGTGAGATGGGCATTGTTCACAAGTCAAATCTTTACGAGTTGATAAGTTCAACCACTTGTTAGGTATTAATTATCCTCGTAACCTTTACCTCTCCGTCGCCAGTTCTTACTAACAAAGACCGAGTATTTTATAAAGACATACCCTGACTGAGATTCCGGCTTTCTACAGGCTTGGCTCTTTGAAAAACTGGATAGATATCAGATTGCTCTGAGGGTTGCTCTGCCACGTTCTCAAACTTTTCTGGCTCCACCCCATTAAAGCGTTCGAGTTGTTCGACATCCCGCTGCTCGATATTGGGAAACCCGACAGGCTCCCAGCCATCATCTGTTTTACTCGTCTTGAACATCAGTCGGTGAGGGCGCATTCTAATCACAGTTAGCGTGTCCCCATCTAATTTAATATCTGCACGAGAGTTCTTAAATTTAGTGTCCTGTCCTAATTTCATCAGAGCCATCTCAACAGCCCGATCGAACATCGCCCGATCGATCTCACTCAACCGCACGGGTTTTTCCTGGCTTTTGATATTAGTCGCTTGCATCAGCGGAAGATCGTCAGCCGTAACGGATACTCGATCGTTCACCACAGCCCAACTCGCCCCAATGTCGCTGCCCTTATAGCTTTTCTCATTGCTGAGATAGGTAATGCCCATGACGTTATCGCTTTTACTGATGTTGAACCTAACATCGATATCAGACTGAGCTAACCTGCCGAGCCAAGTCTCCAGATTGGGACGGTCTTTGAAGGAAGCAGCAACGTTTTGAGCAAGATCGGAATCCAGGTGAATCCCTTGAGCTTTCTCATGTTTAACCTCCCAAGACGATTTAATTTCCCGCAGCCCAAAGTCACGCTCTACCTCTCGAAGAATTGCTTGCATTCGGTAAGCATCAAAGCTATCTCGGACATATTCGCCCTTACTGGTCACAGCATTGGTAAGGATGTGCATGTGATCGTGGTGGTGGGCATAATCGTGTCCTGGATCGTCGCGATGATGATCCACAGTGATAAACTGACATTCCGCGTATCCCAAGCCGTCTAGAATCCGCAGCGAGATCGCTTCCTTGATAACGTCATCAACTGTGCCATCTTCAGGTGCGAATGAAATCGAGAAGTGGCGAACAGGTTTAGTCACCGAACGTCGGAGGTTAGCCACCATCCGAAACTCTCGTGCTAAGTCGGCAGCCGTGGATGTAAAGACACAGCCGCCGATGATGCGGGGGCGTTTATCAGGATCTAGTAAGTAATCCATAATTCCACGGAAGCCGCTACCTTTACTAATTTTAGCGATTGCCATGTTTTACCCCGCTATTCCTAAAACTGCCTGTGTTGCACGATTATTAGCTTCAACCGCTGCTTGAAGTACTGTTTTGTCGATCGCGATTGACTGCCCTGTAAATTTAGCAAGGTGAACTGCTTTGGTCATTTGGTTAAGGTTGTTCCCTTGCGCTCTGAGTTCGCGATAATTCAACATCAAATTGGCATAGTCTGGACTTGGAATGGCTTGAATAGATTTATAAACTCGTTTTAAGCCTCTAGTTCTTAAATATTCAGAGCGGTTCATCCTCATTTTTTTTGCAGAAGCATCAATAATTTTCAGCTCGCGCTCACTCATCCGCACTTCAATTCGCTCGGTTTTCCCTTTAGAGAGATCGATTTCTTCTGACTTCTTCATAATTACTGGTTGAATTATCTTAGTTACTTAGCGTAGTGTGAATTAGTTAGTGTCACGACGGTATTACTACGCAGAGTAATATGTTTGCGTAGGGATTTTAGCGGCTAATCTTGAAGTTGCAAAACTTCAGTTAGCCTCGAAATAGGGGAGGTTTGAAGGGGGGAACGCCCTCACCAGTATGCAACAGCCGTAAATTGCCGCAGGCGATTGTACGGATGTTAGCACTGCTGGCTACCCCGCCCACAGCCAACTTCCAAGCGATACTCAATTCTACGCTTTCACTAACAGATTCGGCTCGGCACAATTGCGGGAAGATTCTAGAAGGTTGGAGTGGTATTTGTTGAGGTTAGTAATAGAAATAAAGGTAGGCAGCTCCTACTATCAGCCAATTCAGTAACAATACGACTGGAATATTGTATGACGAGCGAACATTTTACTGAGATGGCTGACTTGGATCGGTCGTAATAGTTGGCATTTCTCAGTATTTACGCTGATTACGCTCGTATTAACTGAAATCTAAGTGGATAATAGAATTCACTAAAATGACGAATTTATGGCTCAATCAATGAGAAGAAAAATCGGCATAGATTTTGGAGAAAGTGATGGGCAACTGAAGAGTATTCATGCCTATTTAGCTAAATCTTCTTCATCACGAGAGACTATTTCTGACGCTTTGATTGCTTGCCTTTTACCCGCAGCGATGTTTTCTCAAGCGGAAATATCGGAGAAGGAATTATGGACGATTGGGTATCAGTCGATCGATCGATTAATCGCTCAGATTAATTCCATCGTCGATCTTTATAGTCTTGAGGGTATCCCGTTGCCAGTTGATGGTTTAGCCAGGAGAGTTTCTTTTCTGGGACAGCCTTCTACTCCCCCATCGACTCAACAGCTTCGGAGCATCGATGCGGATTCAAATTCAGATGATGGGGATACAGATGAAGATGAAGATGAGGAGTTTGAATTAATCAAACCTCCATCGTCTGCAAATTTTTCCTTGTTGATGACAAAGTAGGTATCGATCGATCTTCACTGGGTAAATATGGCTAAAAATAAACTTATGTCGGTTGTCATCGATCTTGGAGCTAGTTTGACCAAGATCATTGGCATCTGTGATGGGGTGATGATTTCTGTAGTCATGTCCCCAGAAGTAATCGAGATCGATCGTTCGACTTTAAATGGGCAGTTAAATAGTTATGGTAAAGGCGCAAAGTCTCCCAGAGCCACAGTCGAATATTGTTTTGTTGGGGTCAACGATCGTTACTATGCTGTTGGCGACTTGGCACAACGGTTTGGAGCCTTTCAACGGTTCAAACCACTCAAGATCGATGCTGCTGTGTACAAAATCTTGGCAGGGATATCGATTCTTGCCCATCGTTTTGAATTGGGGCAAAAATACAATTTATCGATTGGGTGTTTGTTACCACCTGGGGAGTTGGCGGATTGTCGGTTGTTGGAGCAGCAACTGATCTCATTTCTGCCTCACTTTGATTCGCCACTGGGGATGATGAATGTCAAGCTAGTGGGGTCTTGCTTTCACCCAGAAGGTGCCGGAATCCTCGAACTGTATCAAAATCGCCAATCTGCCAATCCCCAATCTAAAGTTGGCGTATTTATGGCAGGTCATCGGAACTTAACTTGTTACGTTACCAAGAATGGAGTAGTTAGTGATTTTGCTAGTTGTGACCTGGGCTTTCATAATTGGGTCAAGGAAGTCGTCAAAAGAACCTCTGGATACAAGTTAGAGGATTTGAGTGTAGCGATCGCTAAATATTGGTTGCAGGAGGATAAGGCTGCTCTCCAGCCGATGCTGCGGCAGAAGGAAGAGCAGGCTGCTGAAGAAGAACTTACTCGTCTGATTCAGGTACTGGAATCTACCAACGAAATCTACTGTCAGGCGATTTTCAACTGGTTAGATGAATATTTACCGAGCGATCTGGAGGAAGTAATGATTTCTGGAGGAGCGGCGGACGTGCTTAGAGATGAACTAGTTTACTACTTCGATCGTCGATTGCCGTCCCGCGAACAGTTAGATGGCAAAACACCTATTTACTATAGCGACACCGGATTTAACTTACCCAAGTTAGATGTACCAGCCGGATGCCAGTCGCGAATGGCAGATGTTTACTGCCTTTGGGAGTATCTGATGCCTAAACCTCAACCTAAATCTGTAATTAAATCTCAATCTAAAATAACTACAAAAGCTGGATAATTATGACTAAGAAGGCAATTAAAACTGTTAAAGCACCAGCTCTAGATCCAGTCATCGATACAACTCCCAAGAGAACGTCAATTGGATTTATGCTGAGTGAGAAGGGTGGGATGGGCAAAACCACCGTGGCATTGACAGCAGCAGAGCAAATGACAGCGGCAAACCATCCATTTTTCCTGATTGATGCGGATGCCTCTACGCCTAATGTGGGGCTGACGTACCGGAAGGCGATGTATGAGGGCTTCAGGAATGGTATAACTGTAACGGAGAATATCGATCTTCAGACTGTTTCGCGGAAAAATTCGACTACTACTAAGAAAAAAGAGGAAGTTCTGACCCTTCAAGAACAAATTACCTTTACAGGTAATGCTGATGATTACTTTTTGGCTGACCAAATTTTCGATATTGCCAAACAGCAGGATGTTCTAATTGTGATGCCTTCCCAGGTGGCTGCCTACCTCAATCGCTGGATCGAACAGAATGATGTGGTGGGAATGCTGGCAGATCCCGATAATACGATCGATATTGTATTTTTCTTCATCACCAATGGTACGCCGGAATCACTGGAACTGTTCGTGGAATCAGTTGAGGCTTCTCAGGGTAAGATTCCGCATGTCTTGGTCAAAAACTTGGGTGCCCCGACAAATATCCGCTGGGAGCGGGGCGGCTTCGATCCTGATGGCAGAATCCAGGCACTGTTAGATAAGTATGGATTTCAGTCCATTTTCTTTCCAGAGATGTTGATTGCTCCAGAAGACAAGAATAAGATCCTAAGCGAGTATATTCCCTTTAGTGAGGCGATCGATTCTAACTGGATTCCATTTTCGACCAATCGACGGCTCAAAAAGTGGTTGAGAGAAGCGAGTCTGGCTCTTTGGAGTACGGGTTTAATTCCTTACCACCCCGATTACATTCCTGAAGCAGTCCTGATTGCTGAAGCTGAGGCTGAAGCGGCACTAAAAGCAGCGGAAGAAGCTGAAGCAGCTCTCAAAATGGCTCAAGCCGCTGCTGAAGCCGTTGTTAGTGAATCTGATGCTGAACCTGAAACTAGCGAAGTGAAAGTGGGTTCTCCTGTCGCGTTGGCTGATGCTTTCTTTGACGATACACCCGAATTCTAAATCAACTAATTAAAAAAGGGTTTAGTAACAATTACCAAACCCTTTTTTAATTGGTGTCAATTCTAATAGCAATATCGGCTGACCATTTCTTGGAGGTTAGATCCTAGAGGATCTTCTACTGGCGAAACTAATGTCAAGGCTTGATTTTGTAAGTCCCGTTTAGCCTGTCTTGTTTGAATTTGAATTTTCAATCGATCTAGATCTTTAATATCGAAATAATTGATAAACCTGCCTCCAGACCACAAAGCAGTACTACTCAATGTATAACGATTGCGATATCCGTCTAGCCTTTCAACACTAATACCGACATACTCAGCCGCTTCTTTTCTTTGCATTATCATAATTAATCTTGAAGTAGCTTATAGATCTATCATAACTTTTCAATCCAAAGAATCAGATCGGTCAAATAACTGAGACTTAAAATTAAATTAATCCAGCTTCAATCACCACGATTCCCAATCCAAAAATAAAGAATTTAACAAAATAATTAACTGAAATTAGTGGCGAAGTACCCAGTCCAACTGCAAAGCAGATAGCTGGATACTTTTGTTGACCGCTTGCGATTACAGCATCTATTCCTGCTGGGGTATGCTGATAGTAGTAGGTCAAAAGAATACCTAGACAGATCCAGAGGATTGAAATACTCCAGTACAGAGCCAATTCAAATCTATCTCTCCATTTTTTATTAATCATGACAATTGGAAACGCTTTTCATTTCTGATTCGCACTTCCAGCATTTTTCCAACATCCAAACTGTATAAAGTTTTTGAAATTTAATCGGATTGATAATTAACGTAGCTGTGGGATGTCCGATCGGTTGACTGATAAATGCTACCCACGGAAATTTAACTTTGGCTGAATCTTTATCAAACATATATATACATCTCGATTGATAGAGACAAGCTTTGACCTTTTATAATTCAAGTTTATCTTCTATATGAGTCAGATCGGTTCAGCTATTTGTCAGAATTAGATCGAGCGATTGTAGCAAGATAATTTACTATCTTTGAATTCGATAGCGAAGCACTGCCTTGAGCAGGTCGCATGATGTGGTAATGATACTTTGTCAACATTTTTTCGATCGCTTATCATGAGTTTTTATTCTCAATCTAAATTAATATCAAAATCTGACGATATCGAACTAACCTAACTCTATTTTAACATTTTAGCTCGATCGGCAAATGTTTCTATTTGCTGAAATTCTTGATGGCGAGAGAAATATTTATCTTTTAGTAGAACGAGAGTCAAGATGTTGTTTTCATTCAAACAGGGATAAAATTCTTTGCGATCGATTATCCAATCTAGTTCTTTAGCCCAATCTTGATAATTAGATTCACCAATAATTCCTTGATTAGTTTGGATATAATCTACCAAAACTGATGGATTAATTCTAAAGCTTTCTCGTCCCCAACGGCAGATACATTTAAGTAGAAACTCATAATCGATATAAATTTTGAGTTCGGGATTCCAAGTTAAACTTAAATTCCTAGTGTTCCGATAAGCGAATCCGTTACTATCGATGAGTTGCTGGTGACTAATTAATTCTTCTACCGTACAATCTGAAGTAGGTGAGAAGAACTCTTTACCTCGTTTAACCACAACACCATCCTGGACAATATCGCGTCTGCGTTGCTGAATCGGCATAGCATAATTTACCTGCGAATGATGCTCGAAGAAAGCGATCGTTTCCTCTACGAAATTGGGCTTGAAGGTGTTGTCATCATCGAGATAGGTTACGATGTCCCCTTGTGCCATTACGACACCTCTATTGCGTCCGTAGGATAGACCAAAACCCTTGTCGGGATGAAGCATCTCCAAATAGGTATGGGTGAAATTGATTTGGGAGTTAGAGATTAATTCTCGTGTAGCAATATCTTCACCATCGTTGACAATAATCCATTCAAAATCTTGACTGGATTGAGCTTTCAAGGAGTCGATCGCTTGGGACAATAATTGAGGACGCAATCTAGTAACAGTGATAATAGAGACTTTTGGCATAATCTATTTCTAATGAAGGCAGAAGGCAGAAGGCAGAAGGCAGAGGGTAGAAGATTATTCTATTAATAGAAAGTAGTTTTGATGTTTATCGAAGGCAATACCCAACTTACGATCGATCCAGAAAAGCAACCGCTTTCTACCATATATATTTTTGATAATGAATTGCTGATAAATATCCGATTCAGATTTACAAAAAGTTCCAGACAACTTAACCTCTCGATTCAGGGTGAACGCACCAAAATGAGGTTTGTTTCGATCGATAAAAACTAGAACAGCTAATTTAGCAGTATTTATCAACCAATTACAATCACTACAATATCAACTGAAACAAAAATCAAATATGAGAGCGTATTAATTTGATTT
>JANYDE010000008.1 GCA_025359915.1 Chamaesiphon sp. 336R_metabinner_41
ACTACTTCCCAAAACCGCTGTCAACTTATTGCTAGTAGAAATAGAGAGTAAACGAGATCTGCTGGCTTCTCAGGGGCTGGCGTTAGAATTAGTTTCGATTCAATTCTAGTATCTATGCATTGGTGCAAGATGTGAGTATAAACACGCCTCAATATAAACACGCCCCATGAGCTGCTACGAAAAATATTTACAAGCTAGTGAAATAATTGACTGGCAAAATCCAGAAATAGTAGAACTTGCCCATCGCCTAGCTTCAACATGTCAAACCACAGCAGAGATCGCCAAAGCTTGTTTTGAATGGGTACGTGATGAAATTCATCATAGTTACGACTATCAAATGAATCCCGTCACCTGTCGCGCATCCGATGTCCTCAAATATCGAACTGGTTATTGCTTCGCTAAAAGTCATTTACTCGCTGCATTACTTCGTGCGAATCAGATTCCGGCTGGATTATGCTATCAAAGATTGACTATTGACAATCCGCCAGAGTCAAAGCTGATCTCTAAAAAGATACCTTGTACTTTACATGGTTTGAATGCGATTTTCTTACCAGAAATTGGCTGGTATCGTGTCGATTCGCGGGGCAATCGAGACGGCATTGATGCTCAGTTTATTCCACCGCAAGAGCAATTAGCTTTTGAGATTAAACTCCCACAAGAAGCTGATTTTATCAGTATTTTAGCAGAACCATTGCCAATAGTTTTGAAAGTCTTAGAGACATGCAAAACATGGGATGAGGTATTACTTAATCTGCCCGATGTAGATCTAAAAACGTGGCAGAAATACAATCTAGCTTCACAGACTTTCAATTGTCAAATTAAAGCTTTAACTAATACTGACGAAACTACTTTATTACCGATGCTAATGCACGCAGCACATGAATCATCGGTAGAAAATGTGCAATCGAATCCCGATCTCTTTCGATATGTCAAAGACTGGGGTAGAGATGGAGATATCGGCTTTGTGGCAATAGATGACATCCCGATTGGTGCGGCTTGGCTGCGATTATTTTCCAGCGAAGATCGAGGATTTGGGTATGTTGACGATCGAACTCCTGAATTAGCAATCGCCGTTTTACCTGAATATCGCGGCAAAGGAATTGGCACTAAATTATTAACCCAGCTTATCGAAGTAGCTGGAGATATTTATCCAGTGATATCCCTCAGCGTTCGCGCAAATAATTCAGTACTTAGTTTATATCAACGAATAGGTTTTGTTAAAGTCGATGGTAGTGAAATTATCAATCGAACTGGCGAAACTTCTTCTTTTAATATGATTTACAGATAATGGATCAGCCCTGCCCTACAGATTTTGGTGCTGTACCGTTAATCTATAGGGGCGGTGCTTCATGATCGCCCGATCTCAGTTATCCCTTATCATTAAACAATCAAAAGCCCCTGCTGATATTAGTATCAGCAGGGGCTTTTCTTAAGTACCTATGCCCATTGAATCAAGCCGAGTTCGTAAGGATTGCTCAGATGTGGGTTATGGGGCAGGACGCGCAGAGACAAGCCTTGCAGCCCGCTGGCGGAGTAAGCAATCTCACTGGTATAAAGACTATTACCAGCACTATCTTTGCCCTGGTAGGTCATCACAGCGGTATCTGCGTCAACGATCTTACCATTGGTATCGATCGCACCTTTATATAGTTCGACTTGGATATCATGGGGTTCCAGGCTACCTAAGTTAATTAAACTCTTAACTGCGATCGACTGATTGACGTTAATATCTTCTGGTGCGGATACATCGACGCTGTGGATTTTGAGATGCGCCCATTGTTGGTGCATCTTCTGTTTCCAGTGCGCGAGATCTTTACCAGCTTGGTAACTATTATCGGTGACAACGCCATTGCGATCGCTTGCTGGGAAGTAACCAATATTGGCATAGTCGCGCAGCATCCGAGCGGTGTTGAAGGTAGGACAATTGAGACGAATCGCGTCTTTCATCTTGGCTACCCATTTACGGGGTAAACCATCTTTATCACGATCGTAGAAGAGGGGGACGATTTCCTGTTCTAAGAGGTCGTAGAAAGAATTTGCTTCTACTTCATCTTGATACTCTTCATCTGAGTATACTTCACGATTGTCGATCGGCCAACCAGTTTTGACGTAATCAGCTTCATCCCACCAACCATCGAGAATACTTAGGTTAGGTAAGCCATTCATTGCGGCTTTCATCCCACTAGTACCAGAGGCTTCATGTGGGCGGCGGGGCGTATTCAGCCAGATGTCGCAACCAGCTACCATTACCCGCGATACATAAATATCGTAGTCGGGAACGAATACAACCGAGTTCATCCCTTCTGTGCGGGTGAAGTGAACGATATCACGAATTAATGCTTTACCTGGAATGTCTTTAGGGTGAGCTTTTCCGGCGATCACAAATTGAACCTTACGTCCTTTCGTACCTGCCATGATCTCTTTAATCCGATCGAGATTCCGCAAGAATAGTGTCGCACGTTTATACGTTGCAAACCTTCGGGCAAATCCGATCGTTAATACGCTAGGATCTAATGCTTCCTGAGAGTGGCGGATTTCTGCCTGGGTTGCGCCGCGTTCCTTGAGATGACTTACAATCCGATCGCGGACATAGACCACCATTTCCGATCGACTATGCTCATGATTGCGCCATAGTTCCTCGTCGGGAATTGAGTCAATTTTATGCCAAATTGGGTCTTCAGGCGATTTTTCTGACCATTCAGTGCCGAGGTATCGATCGTATAATTCTTGTACAGATTTCGCCACACAACTCCGAGCGTGAACACCATTGGTGATCGAGGTAATCGGTACTTCGTCAATGGGTACATCTTTCCACATATTTTGGAACATTTCCCGCGAAACGACTCCATGCAATTTCGCCACACCGTTGACGAAACTAGAAGTTTTCATCGCCAGAGCTGCCATACTAAACGGAGATTCTAGATCTCCAGTATTTTCGCGCCCCAAGCCCATGAATTCATCTTTACCCAAGCCGTAAACACTTGCATAGTGTCCGACATAGTACATCGTTTTGTCGGGTGGGAATAAATCAAAGCCCGCACTAACAGGTGTATGAGTCGTAAAAATCTGACTAGATTGAGCGACTTGTTTCGCTTCGATGAACGAAAGTCCATCGCGTTGCATCAACACTTTCATGTGTTCGAGAATCAAGAACCCAGAGTGTCCTTCATTCATGTGATAAACACTAGGCTTATGTCCCAACGCTTCCAGCGCACGGAATCCACCGATACCCAGCATGATTTCCTGATGAATCCGTGTATCTAAATCGCCACCATACAGCGCATCAGTAATATCTTGGTCATAGGAGTTATTTGGCTCGATATTTGTATCCAACAAGTACAGGGATACAACACCTACTTGGACGCGCCATACTCTGGCGTATACCATCCGCCCAGGGTATTCTACAGCGACCCGTAGCTCGGTGCCATCAGCCTTTCGCTCTAGCTGAACGGGAATATTATGGAAGTCATTAACAGGATAACGCTCTTGTTGCCAACCTTCAGCATTTAGGTATTGAGCAAAATAACCTTTCTGATATAGCAATCCGACTGCAACTAGCGGTAAACCCAAGTCACTCGCAGATTTGAGGTGATCTCCAGCCAAAACGCCTAAACCACCAGAATAAATCGGTAGGCAATCCACCAACCCAAATTCGGCGCAAAAATAAGCAAAACACTCTTTACCAGCGCGATTAGTCCGCTGGTGCTTGTACCAACTGCGATCGTTTAGATAGGTATTGAGTTCTCCCAACGCTCGCTCCATATGTGCTAAAAAGCCATCATCAGCAGCTACTTCTTGCAAGCGCGACTGACTGACTCTAGCCAAGAGTGCGACTGGATTGTGACGAGTAGTTTCCCACAGATCGCGATCGAGTCTTCTAAATAATTCTTTGATCTCTGTATTCCAATCCCAATACAGGTTATACGCAAGCTGACGCAGGGGTTCAAGCGATGCTGGTAGGGACGGAGAAACATTGAATGTACGAATCGGCTGCATCAATAAATTTCCTCGACAATTAATTCCACAATCTTTTATTGTCATCGACATAAGTCAATTGAGACAATTTTCAACATAATGTCTTTAGAAGTTAGCAATTCTCAAATATAGAGATACTTGTTAAGATTCTTGCAAATACATTGGTATTTCAGCAATTAATGTGGTTTGGCCACTTAATTCCATCGATCTTCAAACTAATTTTAGCGGACGATAGCAATTATTTATGTCTAAATGGGTACAAATAAGAGAGCATCGTTAGAACTAATTTTTCGTGGCTGGATCATTATCATCGATTGACGTTGACACTTTTGAGATCGATTTTGGAGTCCAGCCAATATACCCAAGCCAATATGCTTAAGCTATACAAATTTCGGACGATTGCCAAAGCAAACCTACTAAAATAATCGGTATGCCAAGACACACATCTCTGAACACAATACACTGTATGAAAACTAGCAAATATTTGGCTGTCATCATGTTTCTTAGTGCGATCTGGATCTTGCTAGATGTCCAGTCTCCAGCTCAAGGCTCTAAGCTTGAGTTGTCAACGGCAAAACCGACTTTAGGAGAATTTGCACCACAACACTCTGACAAAGCTACTTCAGGAGCTAATCTACTCCTAGCACAGCATTTAGAATTCACTTCAGCAAATTCTGAGGTCAATAAAGATTTTATGTTGCAAGACATCACTATTACTCAGAATAGTGCAGATAAATCGTTGCTGACTGTTACAGGATTTATCAGTAATCGTAGCGATCGATCTCACTACCTCTATTATGTCGTTACTAAATTTATCGCTAACGATACCGCGATCAAACAAACGATTATTCCGGTTAATATCGATATTGAACCTGGTCAATCTAAGCCGTTTATTCACGAGATTTCAACGGATAGTGTCAATTCGATCTCGCCGGAAACGGTTAAGCCCTTGGTGGTTAAATATGAATATCGATGAGTTAATTAATAATTAATAATTATTAATTATTAATTATTAACTAACTTAAAATCCTAAAGCTGTCAATACATCGGTTGCGTGAGTACCGGTGTTGACGCTGGCATCGACATGAACGATCTTACCAGTTTCATCGATCGCATAAGTTACTCGTTTGGCGTATCCGCCGCCATCGACATCATAAGCAGTGACGATTTCGCCATTGATATCGGCTAAGAGTGGGAACGGAAGACTAAATTTTTCGGTGAAAGCTTGGTGCGAGGATTCATCATCTTTGCTTACGCCCAAAATGACGATCCCTTTATCTTGATAAACAGCATAATTATCCCGAAAACTGCAAGCTTGTTTGGTGCAACCAGGGGTATCATCTTTGGGGTAGAAGTACATGACTACTTTTTGACCACTGAAGTCAGAGAGACTTACAGTATTACCATTAGTATCCTTAACAGTAAAATTAGGGGCTTTTGTGCCGACAGTTAGAGCCATGAGATAATTTTCCTGTGAATTTGAGAGTAATGCCTCCGTTCACTGTAAACGGAATTATCGCGTTTTTCAAGGAGCAACGCCTGCTTTAATTCAATGCGGTGATTAATGCGGGTACTGTGGTTGTGAGATTAGGATCGATCGTGATCATTTTAGTCGCGGCGATGTCTGTAGAAATCGCCACTTCAGTGGCGGCTAAATCTTGTTCTAGTTGGGGTGTTGGCTGCGTGGGAATCGCGCGGAAAGTATTAATCGGCTCCCAATCATAATTGTGGGCGATGGCTACTTGTAGCAGATCGAAGACTTGACGACAATGGTTATTTAGGTTGAGTGGTAATTCCTCGTTTTTGACCAAAAAGCTCAGTCTGACAGCCTCTGAGGTGGCACTGGTGATATCGATCGAGACTTCCGCTGTAACCAGTTTTGTAAATGCGACTCGACCGGGAATTTCTCGTGCCATTAAATAGTCATTAGTCTCATAAATCGTGTCCATCTGGCAAGCTTCAAACAATTTCCGCAGTGGAAATCGCACATTCTCAGGTGAAAGATTGACTAAAAAATGGCAGACATAGCGCGACATAAGACGTAATTTTAAGAAAATGAAGTTTAGTTATCTCAATTTATCTTGACATCGTACCAGATTTGTCGGCTATTTTGGAATAAAGATCTATCTCACTATCATATCAATGAGCGGTAAATTTATAGTGTTTGAAGGAGTCGAAGGTGCGGGTAAAACCACCCAGATTCACAAGACAGCAGAGTGGCTGCAAAACTATTACGGCGAACAAAAATCTGTATATATTACCCGCGAACCAGGGGGAACAAAGTTGGGGCAACAGATTCGCCAACTCCTACTCGAAGATCCAGATAGCGCGATCGGTAATCGAACAGAATTATTATTGTATGGTGCTGATCGCGCTCAACATGTAGAATCTGTAGTTAGACCTCATCTCGATCGAGGTGATATTGTCCTGTGCGATCGATTTACTGATTCGACTGTTGCTTATCAAGGATATGGACGTGGATTCGATCGATCTGAGATCGACAGGGTAAATCAATTAGCTACAGGTGGTTTGCAAAGCGATCTCACCTTCTGGCTGGACTTGGATGTCGAAATTGGTTTGCAGCGCGTTTTATTACGCGGAAAACCCGATCGCATGGAACAGGCAACTTTGGATTTTCATAGAAGAGTCCGACAAGGATATCAAGAGCTAGCAAATACCTATCCCGATCGAATTGTGCGAATCGATGCCAATCAGCCGGAGTTAGTCGTTCAGGCTGAAATTCAGACAGTACTGAGACAGTCAGAGTCAATTTAGCACCTTGAGATCGGCTTAGGACTAAATGCTCAATGTTTTGGTAACATCAGGCAAATGGTGCGATAATTCTAGCTAAAATCAGCGCGAAGTTGTGCGAAATATTTACTCTATAAATTCTAGTACTAAGGTAAAAATATGACTAATTCACCTAATCAGACTCCCAATCCTAATCGTCGTCGTCGCTTGACTGCGGATGAATTAATTGCGATTGGGGTGGCTTTGGCAGGGATTGGCACGGTATTTTTCTGGGGAATCGGTCAAAAATTCCGCCCAGTAAATTTATTCCAAGGCGAAACTACTAGTATTGGTAGCGATAATGGCACTCGTAAAATTGGCTTACTAGGTGAAGATGCCAACGTCGGACAAGAAAAACGGACGATTGCTAGTGTTGCGACTAAAGATAGACAGGAGTCAACTGCGACTACTGTGGTACCGCCGATTGTCAAAACAGTCGAAGTACCCGTTGAAGCCACTCCCACTCCCCCTGTTGCCATCGTTCCAGCCGCTATCGTTCCGGCGATCGTCACCGAACTTCCTGCTGTTTCTACCGCACCAGTATTTACCGATATTCCCAAACAGTTTTGGGGCGAAACCTATATTAGCGAATTGAGAAAACGCGGTGTATTAGATGATTTTGGTACTGGTAAATTCGATCCGAGCAAAGAGATTACTAGAGGTGAATATGCCAAAATGCTCGATCGAGCATTTGCCGATAAACCAGTTACGACGACAACAGCTAGCTTTAAAGATATTCCGGCTGACTATCCTCGCAAAGAAGCTGTCGATAAATCTGTCCAACTTGGGTTTATGACTGGCTATTCTCCAACTAAATTTGCTCCCAATCAAGTCATTCCCCGTTATCAATTGCAGATTTCGCTAGCAAAAGGATTGAAACTACCTGTGTCTAGCAGTGCGGATACAGTCTTGAGCAAGTTTACTGATGCTAAACAAATGCCCACCTATGCACGCGAAAAAATGGCATCCGCAGTAGATGCTGGATTAACAATTAAAGATAAAACGGCAGATCTACTCAAACCAGCGCAAAATGCTACCCGCGCCGATGCCGCAGCGTTAATCTATGAAGTCTTGGTAAAAGAAGGCAAAATTAAACCAGCAGCACAGCCACAGCAATAAGACTGGGAAAGGGGAGATGGGAGATGGGAGATGGGAGATGGGAGATGGGAGAGCTGATAAACTCTATCCCCTATCCCCTATCCCCTATCCCCTATCCCCTATCCCCTATCCCCTATCCCCTATCCCCTATCCCCTATCCCCTATCCCCTATCCCCTTTCCCCTTTCCCCTTTCCCCTATCCCCTATCCCCTAT
>JANYDE010000009.1 GCA_025359915.1 Chamaesiphon sp. 336R_metabinner_41
ACTACTTCCCAAAACCGCTGTCAACTTATTGCTAGTAGAAATAGAGAGTAAACGAGATCTGCTGGCTTCTCAGGGGCTGGCGTTAGAATTAGTTTCGATTCAATTCTAGTATCTATGCATTGGTGCAAGATGTGAGATTAATTATGCTCGATCGAGGTGCGAACTAGTTTAAGATCGAGGGTAGAGTGTGAATCTAAAATAATAAATCTAGATAATATAAATTGTGGTTAAAATTGGCATTCTCGGATTGGGTACCGTTGGTACGGGTACAGTTCAGATTTTACAAGATCCCGTCGGGCGGCATCACTTACTCCAGTCTGTCGAAATCCAACGTGTGGGCGTAAGATCGATCGATAAACCTCGTGCTGTCGATCTGCCTTCAGAGCTAGTGACGACAGATCTCGATTCGATCATCACCGATCCCGAAATTGATATTATTATTGAGCTAATCGGTGGGATCGAACCCGCTCGCAGTCTGATTCTCAAAGCGATCGAACATGGTAAGCATGTCGTCACCGCAAATAAAGCTGTGATCGCCAGATTTGGGGACGAAATTTTTACCGCAGCGAATAATGCAGGTGTCTATGTGATGCTCGAAGCGGCTGTTGGTGGTGGGATTCCCGTGATTCAACCCTTGAAACAATCCCTCGGTGTCAACCGGATTCAGCGAGTGACGGGGATTATCAATGGTACTACTAATTATATCCTCAGCCGGATGACTGCCGAAGGTGGAGACTTTGCCGATATCCTCGCCGATGCGCAAGCACACGGCTATGCGGAGGCAGATCCGACTGCTGATGTCGATGGTTTGGATGCTGGGGATAAAATCGCAATTTTGGCATCCCTCGCCTTTGGTGGCAGAATCAAGCGGGATGATGTCTATTGCGAGGGAATTAGGAAAATTAGTGCGACGGATATCGCCTATGCTGATAAGCTCAATTTTGTGATTAAATTACTCGCGATCGCTGAACGAGTCGAAGGTGGCGCGATTTCGGTGCGGGTTCATCCTACCTTCGTTCCGAAAGATCGTCCTCTGGCGAACGTCAATGGCGTATTCAATGCGATTTTAGTCGAAGGTGAACCCTTAGGGCAAGTAATGTTATTCGGACCTGGCGCAGGTGCTGGCGCGACGGCTTCGGCGGTGGTTTCGGATATTCTGGCGATCGTCGGTGGCATCCAGAGCAACCCCAACCGCGAAGATGCTGTCAAATCACCCAATACGGCTCTCCATCCCCTGTTAAGTTGCGGACACACCCATTATAGTGAAATCGCACCTTTGGCGGGCTTACGCAGCCGTTTCTATGTGAGGTTTCTCTGTCTGGATCAACCAGGGGTAATTGGTAAATTGGGGACTTGTTTCGGTTCCCATAATGTCAGCATCGAATCGATCGTCCAAACTGGCTTCCAAGGCGACAGAGCCGAGATCGTCGTCGTGACTCAAAATGTCTCTGAGGGCGACTTTGAGTCGGCTTTGTCAGAGATTAGAGGACTGGATTCGATCGCTAGTATTCCTAGTATTGTTAGAGTACTCTAACGCTCCTAAATGAGAAGCTTAGTCTCTAGAGGGCGGGCATCAAGCACCGCCCCCTACAGGATAATTGTACTATCAGGGACTCAAATAAAGATTGCTACTCACCATCCACTATTCACCATCCACCACCAAATGAATTGGCAACTACTAGGCTTAACCTTCATCACTGTATTTATCGCTGAAATTGGTGATAAAAGTCAGTTGGCGGCGATCGCATTGGGCGGCAGTAGTCAACATCCGCGTGCGGTATTTTTTGGCTCTGTGGCTGCGTTATTATTAGCTAGTTCGATCGGTGTTTTAGCTGGTGGTGAAATTGGCGTATTTCTACCAGTTAAAATACTCAAAGGCTTTGCAGCATTAGGATTTGCGGTTATGGCGGTACAATTATTATGGCCAGAGAAGTAGATCGACTCCCATCGCCTAATTTTTAGCCCTTCAACAATTGCTGTCCGATAGTTTACTACAAAACCGACTTTTTTGAGAAGTCGGTTTTGTTTTTTAACATTCAGGGATTGTGTTGCCAGCAAATGTAACCGATTCCTGCTTTTAGTTGTTATCGATCGGCGTTGCTAACATTAAAGGATTGAGCAAACACTTTGGCTGGATGTTTGATATTCTCGATCGGTTGGCGAGTATCAGTGATCAACCAATCCAATGATGCTGCTTGAACATCAATTGTGGCACCATTTTTATCTACACAATAGCGTCCGAATACCAACTTATCAGTCAAGTCTACATCAGAAGCAATCCGAGAATATTCAAAGATCACACTATTGTTAATATGTGCGCCACTACAGATATGGCAATTGCGCCCAATCATAGCAGGACCGGTAATTTTAGCACCATCTTCAATCTGGGTCATCCCACCAATATAGACAGGACCAGTAATATCGACTTTATCCCAATTTACTGCAACATTAAGTCCGGTAAAAACGCCTGGTAATACTTCCGTTCCAGGAATAGGTACGTTTTTCACTTCACCCATTAAGACACTCCGAATTGCCTGCCAATAATCGGGAACCTTTCCAATATCGACCCACTGAAAGTCCATCGGAATTGCATAGAATGGCGCACCCATTTCTACCAATTTAGGAAATAAATCTCCCCCAATATCGTACTCTTGACCGGAGGGAATATAGTTTAATACTTCTGGCTCGAAGATATAAATACCTGTATTAATATTCGTACTTAAAGCTTCTTCTACAGTTGGTTTTTCTTGGAAGGCTTTAACTTTACCATCTTCATCAGTTACGACCACCCCATAGCTGGGAACTTCTTCGCGAGGAACTGATTTGGTAATAATCGTCGCTAGGGATCCTTTTTCTCGATGCCATTTTACCGCAGCAGTGAGATCGAGATCGATCAGTGCATCGCCACACAACACGACGAAAGTATCGTCAAAGAAGGGATAGAAATCTTGAATTCGACGCATCCCACCAGCGGAACCCATCGCTTGTCCTTCTAATTCGCCATCCTCACGGATTATTCCTTCAAAAGAATAAGCAATTTGCACCCCAAATCTTTGTCCATCGTGGAAATAACTTTCGATTTCCTTGGCAAGATGGCTGACGTTAACCATGATTTCGGTGAAGTCATGCTGCTTGAGCAAGTCTACCAAAAACTCCATTACTGGCTTGTGTAAAATGGGAATCAGGGGTTTGGGAATAGTATATGTAATTGGGCGCACGCGGGTACCTTTCCCAGCAGCCAGAATCATTGCTTTCATATTAAATCTTATATACTTAAAATCCCTGTTTTATAACAATCGCCAAGCGATGAGGATGGCGATCGTTATATCTACTGTAACAGTGATCGATTGTCTCCGACACCAGCCAATCCAAGGTTCAAAAGGATAGCTAGTTCATGTCTACCGATTCTTGATGCAGTCGCCGAATTTTCAGGGTTTGATAAAATTCGGCTTGTTCTAGTTCAACTTTAGATTGAGCTGATAATAGTAATAGTGCCCAAAAAACACCCACTCGATCGTGATTTTCCCCAAAAATTTGTCCGGGAGCGGGTGGAAATTTGTCAGACCACAGATTTACAAGGTCATCTAGCGTCCAAAAATCTGTTTCACTGGTATAAGTAACGAGAAACTCGGCTACCAGTGCCGCCATTTCGGTCAAATTTTCGTCGTGAGCTAGTCCAGCAATGGTTTCGGTGGCTTGCTTGACAGACATGGCTTTACCCTTGAGGGTGCGGCGACGAACTGTCGGTTCGGCGATTTTATCAGCAATTTGGCGGAGTTGCTGGATCAGATCTTCGAGGGTAACGGGGCGAGTTTGCGGCGGGGGGGAGCTGAGGCGGCGGCGAATATGACGTTCGAGGTTGCGGGGTAATCCAGATGCAGCAATTACTTCAAAGTCGAGATCTTCTTCAATAAAGTCGAAATCTTCCATTGGAGACTGGCTCTGCTCCAAGCTCTGAGCTTTGAGTAGCACAAGCATCGCCGCCCACAAAAATGCTTGTCCAGATTGGGAGAGGTTGGCTTGTTTGTGAGCTAGGGTTGCATCGGCTTGAAGAGGCAATTTGCTAAGATGGAGATCGATCGCATCGATGACTTTGACATCCCAAGGATCGATTTCGCCGCGTTGAGCAAGGTCTATCAACATCGCAATTCCCATCTGAGCAAGGGTATGCGGATCGACTTGAGGTTCGACTAAAGGGGAGATACTCTCCCGTCGTGGGGTTGATACCATTATTTAGATTCAGTGTAGATGCAGCTTAATTGGTAACTCTACAGCAAATTCAGCCTAATTCGTGTTGCAAGATTGGATCTTTTATGATTTTGAGGGGGGAGATGGGAGACGGGGAGACGGGGAGTTTAATTTTTACCCTTTACCCTTTACCCTTTCCCCCCTCTATCCTCATCGCACCGCCCATTGCTGTGTCGAATTAGAAATCAGTTTTTTTTCCCAGGCGAAAGCAGTTCGGACAATCAAATCTAGATCGTTGAAGCGGGGTTTCCATCCCAAAGTTTCCGTAATGCGTTCGGCACCAGCAATCACACAAGCGGGGTCTCCAGCACGGCGTTCGGCTTCGATAACGGTGAAATCGACACCGGAGATCTGTTTTACTTTTTCGATGACTTGACGGACGCTGTAGCCCTGTCCATACCCACAATTAAGAATCTGACTGGAGCAATTAGATCGATCGAGATAGATTAGCGCATCGAGGTGTGCTCTAGCAAGATCGTCAATATGGATATAGTCGCGAATTCCGGTACCATCTGGGGTGTCAAAATCAGTCCCAAAGATGCTCATGCTCGGACGTTTGCCTAAAGCCGCGTCGCAAGCTGCGGCGATGAGATGATGAGCTGGTTGGGTTTTGCCGAGGGTACCACCAACTTCAGCACCCGCGACGTTAAAGTAGCGAAGGATGACATATTTGAGATCGGAAGCGAGTGCATAATCCCGAATGATCCGTTCGCTCATCAGTTTGGAGCTACCGTAAGGATTGAGCGGTTCGGGAATGGTATCTTCGGTAATCGGGTTGTCTGTCGGCTGTCCGTACACCGCCGCTGTACTGGAGAAGATAAACTTATTGACTCCAAATTGCTGACAGCAGTGGAGTAGATTGAGCGCATTGGCAGTGTTGTTGCTATAATATGCCAGTGGTGAAACCACCGAATCTGGCACAGAAATACTCGCTGCAAAATGGATGACAGCCTCAAAGTCATGCTCGGCGAAGACTCGATCTAACTGCTGTCGATCAGCCAAATCGCCGACAGATAGTGTACCATAAGTTATACTCTTGGCATTTCCAGTCGAGAGATTGTCGTAGACAACAATATCGTAACCAGCTTCACCTAATTGTTTGATGGTGTGAGAGCCGATATAGCCAGCACCACCAGTAACTAAAATCTTCTTTTTCATCGGGTCGAATTGGATATATTATTTTTATAATACCCAGTTATCTTAGACTGACCCGAATACCTTGTAGTTAAAATTCAAAATTACTTCCATCGTCTGGCTAATAGCTGTTCCTCTAGAGCGGCGATGCGATTATACGCAGCAGTTAGTTGAGCGGTGAGTCGCTGGATTTGAATCTGAGGAGCCAAATCTTGTTCTTTGATTTGATGGTGGCTAATTTCTAGACCACTACTATCAATTAAAATATCTTGCTGGGCAATAATCCAGTCAGCCGGAGCGTGACGATAATTGGAGGCACTTTGTGAATCTGCAGATCCGTTATTATGATTATTACCATCTTGCCGTAATCGCCGTGAATTGCTACTCCCAATTCGTTGAGAGTCGTCACGGTTGAGAGGATGCTTGATGGAAGTTTCTTCCCCACCAACGATCTGAGCGTCTAGATCCAGATCTACTTCTCGTTGGAGTATTCTCTCGTGTGGAGCATCGAGAATCTGATAAATTCGATCAATCTTGTGCGTCAAGACACTAATTTGTTGTTGAATTGATTCCATTTTTTACCCCAAAATAACTTTGCCCAATCTTAGATACTAAATCAATATTTATTGACTTACTGCTGAATCATTTAACTTTTGCTGACAATTGTGGTGCTAATTATTAATTAAATGCTAGAAATTCAAGACTTTTTTTCAGCTTGTGTCGGCACCTGGAAAACCGAACGGACTTATCATTACCCACTTCACAACGAGGTGGAGCGTTCCTATACTGAATTTAACGTAGGCGCATTAGGATCGGTCGAAAAACATCAAATTTCTTCAGCTTTCCTCCCTATTGGCGCGATTTCAGATCCTAATGAGATCGATCTATTTCCCGGATTTACGATCGGTTTTAATACTGTATCGGAAAAAGGCGATCGAGTTTCAATGAATCTCAACGCGCTATTTGTCCCCGAAAAATCTATTATCGCGCCGGATCTTTTAGCGACAGATCCCCTCGCACCAGCGATGCCCCTATCGGCGGAAGTTCTCGACAGTACGGAGGTAATTCGGGGCTTCTATCTAAGGGATGAGGGCTATTCTGAGACTGGAGCGATTACTGGTCGATTTACCTATCTACCCAGTCGCCAAACTTTAGAGCTAGTCACATATTACAGTCGATCGGTCGCGGTCGATCAGTTGCGGTTAATTTCCCCTACTTCGCGACTCCGCACGATTGTTACTTATCAACGTCCCCAACCAGGCGAGGTACCTACGGTGATCAATCTGGTTGGGTTTGGCTTGGAGCAGAAGTCTTAGGGAGGGAATAGGGAATAGGGAATAGGGAATAGGGTTGGGAAACAGAAGAAGTATTTTGCCTAAAATCCAAAACCTACCCTACGGAGCTAATCGATCGATCTGCCAATTTCCATCTACCAATTGATATCGTAGCCTGTCATGGAGCCGACTGGGACGACCTTGCCAAAATTCGATTTCTTGGGGGATAACTCTGACACCGCCCCAGTGAGGTGGCTTGGGAATGATGGTATTTTGGTATTCGGTTTCGAGTTGTTGGAGCTTTTGTTCGAGGATCGATCGATCTGCGATAATTGTGCTTTGCTCGGAAGCCCAAGCACCGAGTTGACTGCTGGCTGGACGGCTGTGAAAATAGGCTGTGGCTTCTGGTTCTGCGACAAACTCTACTTTACCCTCAATCCGCACTTGACGCTCCAAATCGCCCCAGAGGAACACTAGCGCAGCATAAGGACAATGTTGAAGTTCGACCCCTTTTTGACTATTGTAATTGGTATAAAAGACAAAGCCTCGATCGTCAAAATCTTTGAGCAGGACGATTCGTGCTGAAGGCTTGCCCTCGGCTGTCACCGTTGCGATTGTCATGGCATTTGGTTCTAAGATATCAGCAGCGACAGCTTGCTCGAACCATAGTTTAAATTGCGCGAAGGGATTAGCAACAATTTCTGATTCGAGTAATCCAGCCTGGGTATAATTTCGGCGCAAGTCAGCAATTTTAGTCATAAAGGGGTGTGGGGAATTGGTGAATTTTCAGATGCCCGACTTCTTAAAGAAGTCGGGCATCTGTCTCAGTCAAAGTAGTAACAACCACAATTAGATATGGGTTTACCACACCTGTACAAATACTGGGGATTTGAGATGATAGATATATCGACAAAACCAAACAGGAATCAACCGATGAACTTCAATCTTCAATCGCTCCAAAACTGGTACCGTGGTTTATTGCAAAATCCTAAATATCGTTGGTGGGTGGTAGCGGCTTCTATTGTTTATTTAGTTAGTCCGATCGATTTGATTCCTGATTTTATCCCGTTTGCGGGATTGGTTGATGATGCGTTAATTATTTCTTTATTAGTAGCTGAAGTTGCTTCTGTTGCTAAACTAACTCTCCAATCTCAGAGTACTCGATTCAATACTGCGAAAGCAGATCCAGACAGCCAAGTTATTGATGTGCAAGCAGTACCTGCGGAATAGTCATAGATCGAAGATAGTAAATAGTTGCGCCAGAAACCTGACTTCTTGAAGAAGTCGGGTTTCTTTTACAGGTTTCTTTTATTTCTGGATTGATACTTACTAGATTGCGTGTGGGTTTTTGGCGATCTAAATTATGCTTTGAATTTAGCAGTGATACGTTTCATTGCTTCTTCTACATTTGCCCGACTATTGAAGGCGGAGATGCGGAAATAACCTTCACCTGCAGCACCGAAGCCAGAGCCAGGTGTACCGACAACGTGACAATTTGTCAGGAGTTTATCGAAGAAGTCCCAACTGGATAAACCGTCAGGAGTTTTCACCCAAACGTAGGGTGCATTGATGCCACCATGTACTTCCAAACCTGCGGCGGTAAGTTCAGCGCGAATGATTTTGGCGTTCTCCATGTAGAAGCCAATTAGTTCTTTGACTTGGGCTTTTCCTGCGGTTGAATATACTGCTTCTGCGCCGCGTTGGATGATATAGGAAACGCCGTTAAATTTGGTTGATTGGCGACGATTCCACAGTTTCCAGAGTTCGACATCGCTACCGTCGGCGGCTTTGGCGGTGAGAGTTTTGGGAACTACTGTCAGAGCGCAACGGGTACCTGTAAATCCAGCATTTTTGGAGAAAGAACGAAACTCGATCGCACAATCCCGCGCACCTTCAATTTCGTAGATGGAATGCGGTAAACTAGGGTCGGTGATGAATGCTTCATACGCTGCATCGAAGAAGATAATCGAGCCGTGCGCTTTGGCGTAGTCTACCCAAGCTTGAAGGTGTGCTTTGGTTGCTGTCGCACCTGTGGGATTATTCGGGAAGCAGAGATAGATTAAATCTACTTTTTCGGTGGGAATTTGAGCGGTGAAATCATTTGCAGTGGTGATGGGAAGATAGACTAAACCACCATACTCGCCTTGTTCATTCGCATCGCCAGTATTTCCCGCCATGACGTTGGTATCGACGTAAACGGGGTATACCGGGTCAGTAACGGCGATCGTGTTATCATGTCCGAAAATGTCGAGAATGTTGCCACAATCGCATTTAGAACCATCTGAGATGAAGATTTCCGAGGCATCAATATCACAACCCCGCGCCTGAAAATCATTTGTGGCGATCGCTTCTCTCAGCCAAGCATAACCCTGTTCGGGGCCATAACCCTTAAATTTCTCTCGATCGCCCATATCTTCGATCGCATTTGTCATCGCAGTACGACAAGCTAATGGTAACGGCTCTGTGACATCGCCGATTCCCAACCGGATAATCGGTGCGTCAGGATTGGCTTGAGCAAATGTATTGACGCGCCGCGCGATTTCTGGAAACAGGTAGCCAGCTTTGAGTTTGAGGTAGTTATTATTAATAGTTGCCATAATTTCTATTCGCGAATCGTCATTGATTAGCTTAACAGAGAGATGGGAGATGGGAGATGGGAGATGGGAGTTAGGGGAGTGGGATAAGATAAAATAGATTAAGTTCGATTCCCTTTCCCCTTTCCCCTTTCCCCTTTCCCCTCCTTGGATATTTATCAACTCGCTGTTCGTCCATTACTTTTCTCCACGCTGAGAGCCGATCCAGAAGCGGTGCATAAGCAGTCATTAGCCTTGCTACACTCGATCGATTCTAGTCCTCGATCTCCCCTATCTAAACTAGCAAAGGCTAGCTTTCAGCAGTCTTTTTGTCGGACGGATCGGAAATTAGAGCAATCTTTATTTGGGCTAAATTTTGCGAATCCGGTGGGTTTAGCGGCTGGTTTTGATAAGGATGGAATTGCAGCAGGGATGTGGCAATATTTGGGGTTTGGGTTTGCGGAATTGGGAACTGTTACTTATCATCCTCAGCCTGGAAATCCCCAACCACGGTTATTTAGACTACCCCAAGATCGAGCGGCATTAAATCGGATGGGGTTTAATAATTTGGGTAGTGCAGCAATGGCTGCGGCATTAAAACAAAGACCTCAGGGTGATTTTACCATGCCGATCGGGATTAATTTAGGTAAGTCTAAAATTACGGCGTTGGAAGATGCTGCGGGGGATTATTTAGGTAGTTTTAAACGGCTGAAAGATTTGGGTGACTATTTCGTGATCAATGTTAGTTCGCCAAATACACCAGGTTTAAGAGACTTACAATCGATCGAACCTTTACGGATTATCTTTGATACTTTACAACAGGAAAATCAAGGCGAGAAACCGATTTTAGTCAAGATTGCTCCCGATTTAGCTTGGGAAGATATCTCGGCGGTGGTTGAACTATCGCAAGCATCTAAATTAGCGGGAATTATTGCTACGAATACGACGATCGATCGATCGAAATTAACGACTAAAATAGTTGCAGCTACAGGTAAAAGTGTCACCGACGAAGCAGGTGGAATTAGTGGTGCGCCCGTTCGCGAAAAGTCCACAGAAGTAATCCGATTTATCCATCAGCAGACGGGTGGAAGTTTACCAATTATCGGCGTGGGTGGAATTTTTACCGCCGATGATGCCTGGGAGAAAATCACCGCAGGGGCGAGTTTGATTCAAGTATATACTGGCTGGACTTATAATGGGCCGTGGATGGTCGATCGCATTTTGACTGGATTATTAGCTAAATTAGAATCACACGGCTTGACATCGATTTCTGAAGCCATTGGCAACCACTACTGAGCCGCAGAAGCTAGGCTATTGTTTTTCTAGTGTTAAAGAGTGAATAGTGGTTTAGTGAATAGTGAACGCTAACGTCCTTGTACTCTCATTCTCCCAGCCCCTATGTCCGATCGTATTTCCACTTTACTCGAAATTTCCACTTCCCTGCCGCAACCCCAAGTTATTTTTATCGATGCTGTGGGTACCCTATTTGGCGTGCGCGATAGTGTCGGACAGATATATAGCGAGATCGCGAGTAAATATGGGGTGAATTGTGCCGCCGAAATATTAAATCAACACTTCTATATATACTAAGCACGGCTAGTAACTAGACTTTTTCAGGTGTAAATTTTTGGCGATCGAATGGTATGGTCAAGGGGTCGGATTGAATTCGTGCGAATCTAATGCTGAGAATAAATTTTGTCGAAGAAGATATCAAAAAGCTCC
>JANYDE010000042.1 GCA_025359915.1 Chamaesiphon sp. 336R_metabinner_41
TGAGAGTTGAGAAAAGTATTGCGAACTGGTATGAAGTACAAAAAAATTTATTTACATCTGTTGTCCGTGAATATATTGTAAATAATCTTGCCAGTACGTAAAATCACAACGCGATCGTTTTGTCAATGCGTAAGTCCTATCATATTGCATCCAGTCTTCGGGCTGGATGAGGATTGGAACTTCAGTTGAAATATTCATGAGTTAATATTCTATCCTATTGCATCCAGTCTTCGGGCTGGATGAGGATTGGAACCGCGCATTTATCCACTCTGTCATTGATGGAGTTGCGATTGCATCCAGTCTTCGGGCTGGATGAGGATTGGAACAGCCAATTTGTGATTTACTATTGACACCTCAGCGTAATTGCATCCAGTCTTCGGGCTGGATGAGGATTGGAACCAGCGTCTTCAGCACAATATTGCAGTGCCACCATAGCATTGCATCCAGTCTTCGGGCTGGATGAGGATTGGAACAGATTCGGATGTACACCCAGGCAGATCTACTTCTTATTGCATCCAGTCTTCGGGCTGGATGAGGATTGGAACAGCTATTTGGTGCTGACAATCCTGATGGACTGGTTATTGCATCCAGTCTTCGGGCTGGATGAGGATTGGAACCTCAAAACTATAGGAGCGGTCAGGACGAGCAATAAATTGCATCCAGTCTTCGGGCTGGATGAGGATTGGAACATCTCCAGTTGCATAGGCTAGCAAGTCTCGATCGATTGCATCCAGTCTTCGGGCTGGATGAGGATTGGAACGCCGTCTTGGGTGCGGAGGAAGTTTAGAATCTGGAGTGATTGCATCCAGTCTTCGGGCTGGATGAGGATTGGAACAATTTGACCTACTTTCAGGCGATCGAATCACCGATTGCATCCAGTCTTCGGGCTGGATGAGGATTGGAACTAGGCGATTGCCCAACAGCAATACTGTAGCCATCATTGCATCCAGTCTTCGGGCTGGATGAGGATTGGAACAAAATACTTGTTTGAGCAAAACCTACCAGAATTATTATTGCATCCGGCTTTAGGGCTGGATGAGGATGGGGGCGAATAGACTTCACGGAATCGGGTACTCTAGAGATGTGGTGTACCAATCCGAGCATCTATGCTAAACCTCAAGAATATTCTTTCTGTTTTATTGATATTTATTCCAGTTTCGATCTCAGGGCACTTTTTAGGATGGAGTGACCAAATTGTATTTATCACTTCTGCCCTGGCAATTATTCCCTTGGCGGCATGGATGGGGACAGCGACGGAAGAAATCGCTGTTGTGATGGGGCCTGCTCTGGGAGGCTTGTTGAATGCCACTTTTGGGAATGCGACAGAGCTGATTATCGCGCTGGTTGCGCTCAATGCTGGCTTGGTAGATGTCGTCAAAGCTAGTATTACGGGTTCGATTATTGGTAACTTATTGCTGGTAATGGGTTTTTCGATGTTGCTAGGTGGGTTGAAATACAAGGAACAGACGTTTCAACCAATTGTGGCGCGAGTGAGTGCGTCGAGTTTAAATTTGGCGGTGATTGCATTGTTGTTACCGACGGCAGTGGATTATACTTCGACAGGAATTGATAATCAGGCGATCGAGCAACTATCAATTGCCGTCTCGATCGTGTTAATTTGTGTCTACGGTTTGACGCTAGTATTTTCGATGAAGACTCACACATATCTCTACGATGTGAGTTTGGCAGACATGGATCCGGAGGAATTAGCAGCAGCAAATCTTGCTGGTGATGGTGGTCATGGGAAGGTGAATTTACCGCTGTGGATTGGCGTATTATTAGGTTGTACTTTATTAGTTGCGGTCGAGTCAGAATTTCTCGTTTCTACGCTAGAAGTTGCTACCAAAGAATTGGGTTTAACTGCTTTATTTACAGGGGTAATTCTCGTCCCAATTATTGGTAATGCCGCCGAACATGCAACAGCCGTAACGGTCGCGATGAAGGATAAAATGGATTTATCGGTATCTGTCGCGCTGGGTTCTAGTTTGCAGATTGCGCTATTTGTCGCGCCGGTATTGGTATTGGCTGGATATATTATGGGCAAACCAATGGATTTGAATTTCAATCCATTTGAGCTAGTTGCGGTGATGGTATCGGTATTGATTGCCAATTCAATTAGTTCTGATGGTCGATCGAACTGGCTGGAAGGTTCCTTATTATTGGCGGCTTATCTCGTCTTAGGATTTGCCTTCTATTTCCATCCGGTCATCGAGGGTATTGGTTAATTCATTGTCAATATTGACTAGTCTTTTTAATAGTAATTTATCACTTATTTCATCCTCATGCGTAATATCTTAATTGGATTAACGATCGCGGCGGCTACCATCGTAACGACGATCGATCTCAGTCTTGCTGCCGAACCCAATCTCAACGAAGTTCTAGCTGGTAAAACTGTCCCAAATACGATCGAACTCAAAGATCTCACACCCCAATGGCGAGGACTTAGCACCAGCGGACAATTTGAAATCGGTAACAATTTTCAAACGATGTTTGCTTCATTTTTGGGTGGATCTTTGAATGCTAGCTACTACACCAAAGGTCAAACAATCTCCCTGGCCGGAGAGACTTACCTGGTGGCATATAGTCTACAAGAACAACCAGATAAAATCAATACAAATACCAAGCTAACATTGTCATTACTCAATCTCAAAACTATTGGTAGTTTGACAAATATTCGTGGTTTCAATTTGGCAACCGAAACCGTCATGTTAGAGAAACAATTGCAGGGAGTGCGGACGATGCTGACACCGCATAGGTCTATACCGCCGTCTGAAAAATCACCGGCTAATCCTCGCCGTAAGTAGAATAATTGTTTCATTCTCAAATCGAGTTAGTAATTAAATAAAATCCAGAACTCTCAATATCTGGTGCGATAGAGCGAGTAGGGGCAATTCATGAATTGCCCCTACTCGCTCTGTCGGAGTAAAACGATAAGTGATTTAATCCACGATGTCTAAGAACCATTTATGGGATAAAAACGCTCGATCGGCACCGTACCCCACAGAACGATCGTAGACTAGATCTACACTACCCCAAACTTGTCCCCGTCCATGTCTAGCGATCCTGATTACCTCCAGAAAATCCTCACGGCTGCTGTCTATGATGTGGCAATCGAATCACCTCTAGACCATGCCCCCATTCTATCAGAGCGGCTCAACAATCAAATCTTGCTTAAGCGAGAAGACATGCAGCCCGTCTTTTCCTTCAAGCTGCGGGGTGCCTATAACAAAATGGCAAAACTTTCGCCGGAATTATTAGCACGGGGGGTAATCGCCGCGTCAGCCGGAAATCACGCTCAGGGTGTCGCGCTCGGTGCCAAACGATTGGGTACGACAGCGACAATCGTCATGCCTGTGACGACTCCACAAATGAAGGTAAATGCAGTCGCAGCCAGAGGTGGAGAGGTAATCTTGTGGGGTGAGACCTATGATGATGCCTATGCTCATGCCTGTCAGCTTGGGGCAGAGCGAGGGTTGACTTTTATCCACCCTTTCGACGATCCGGATGTAATTGCCGGACAGGGGACGATTGGGATGGAGATCCTGCGTCAGTATCAACAACCGATTCATGCGATCTTCGTGGCGATTGGGGGCGGTGGTTTGATTGCAGGAATTGCGGCGTATGTGAAGCGACTGTATCCTGAGACGAAGATTATTGGGGTGGAACCTGTCGATGCCGATGCGATGAATCGATCGCTCAAAGCTGGCGAACGGGTTAAACTCGATCGAGTGGGTTTATTCGCCGATGGGGTGGCGGTAAAGGAAGTAGGTGTCGAAACCTTCCGGCTGTGTCAACAGTACGTTGACGAGGTGATTTTGGTCGATACAGATGATATCTGTGCGGCGATTAAAGATGTCTTCGAGGACACTCGATCGATCTTAGAGCCTGCGGGGGCACTATCGATCGCCGGAGCCAAAGCTTATGTAGAGCGGGAAGGCATCGAGGGCAAAACTCTAGTCGCTGTAGCCTGTGGCGCGAATATGAATTTCAACAGGCTACGATTTGTTGCCGAGCGTGCCGAAGTTGGCGAACGGCGGGAAGCAATTTTAGCGGTAACTATTCCCGAAGAGCGGGGCAGTTTTCGCCGCTTTTGTACCTGCTTGGGTACCCACAATCTGACCGAATTTAACTACCGGATGGCAAATACCACCGAAGCCCATATTTTCGTCGGTGTTCAAATCCAAAATCGGGCAGAGACGGCGATTATTATTGCTAAATTAGCAGCCGAGGACTTTAAGACACTCGATCTCACCGACGATGAAATGGCAAAACTCCATCTCCGTCATCTCGTCGGCGGACGTTCCCCTGTCGCTCAAGATGAGCTGCTCTATCGATTTGAATTTCCCGAACGTACTGGTGGATTAATTAAATTTCTCCATAGTATGAATCCCGATTGGAATATTAGTCTCTTTCACTATCGCAATCATGGGGCTGATTATGGTCGAATTTTGATTGGGATTGAAGTTCCAGCGTCAGAGATGACAGAATGGTATGATTTTCTCGATCGAACCCCCTACCGCTACTGGGACGAACGCACCAATCCCGCCTATCAACTATTTCTGAGCTAACTCTTACCTCCTCCCCTGTGTATACACAAGTAGAAACTAGCTTCGTTTGAGGTGGTGTTACCCCCCCCCAACCCCCCCTTATAAAGGGGGGGCTTTACCCTCCTCCCCTTGAAAAGGGGAGGACTGAGGTGGGGTAAAGATCTCTGCCGCACCCAACCTACTTCCGTCTAAACACATCCTGCTGAAGATAAATCACACTCGGAGTCATCGGTGGCAACTGCGGGAAAGCATTAAAATTAGTCTCATAATTAAAATTCCGATTAGGTGCGTTAAAGTACGACTCATCATATCCACCAGGTCGAAACTCTCCGCTGGATTCGAGTGGAGTGCCTAAGCTGACCATCGAACCACGATAGTTGAGCGTTTGACCGCTCCAGTCTTCTAATAGACGCATATAGTTGTTTAAACCACCACTATAAGGCCAATAATTTCCATAGCCACGACCCACACCTAAATTACCTCGACTCTGATTGGTAAAAGATAGGAAGGCAGCATTGACAGAAGTAGTTTGAGCAGCATACATTACACCTAAAGTCGATCGAGTCGGTTTACTAGTCGTCCAAGGTGAATTATCCACCTTACCGTCATAGATATATGGATATGGATTGATCACACAATTTATCTCAGCGGTGGGAATCTTTGCTGGATCGGTAGTCGTGCTAGGGCTAAGACAATTAACAGAGAGTACGGTAATCGTGTCTGCCATTACAGCAGCAGATCTTGTGGCAAAAGTATTATAGTCTCCTTGTAAGTAAATCGCTTGGTCACTAACGATCGTCATTGGAGCGGGTAAATTTTTGCCCCCATTAAAGGCAAAAGCATAGGGACTCATCCGTGTATAACCGCTGGTATTTGGATATTTCCGGTAATAATCTAAGATAATTGGCTGACCAGTCGTTGGATCGATAACTTTATTATAATTAGCATCTAGCTTATAGATTGGTTCGGCTTCTTTAGGTAAAACATCCGCATTCAAAGCGGCCTTTGTCGTGCTACCATCCAAAAAGTCATTGACGTTGGCATAAAAAACCAGTCCGGCTTCAGTTCTATCTGCCGCAGCTAGTCCGAGATGGTCAAAGCTACCGATGGCAGCAGTGCTGTTAATGGGTGCGCGGACGAATAACAATCCATTACCTGATGATGCATCAGCAACGGGAGGATATGTAGGGGGAATTGTCGGATCTCCACTATTGAGAGCTGTAAGTAAATTCGGACTTTCGGCGGGAGCCGTCAGATCCAGCTCCGACAATGACACAAAGCGACCATCCCGATTCCACACGGTCAAACTCTCGATGTTGGTCTGCAAAGAACGGATCCAGCGATATTCTCGCCAATCATACATTCCCGTGGGATCCGCATTCAATACTTGGGCATTTGCAGGTGCAATTCCGATCGCATCGAGTAACAAGGAAATAACTTTAGGTGTAGGTTTTGCGTCTGGAGTTGTACCATCCCAAACCCACGGGACATAAAGTTCCAGTGGTGTTGGCGGAGTGTTGCCATTGTAACCATGATTTTTGGCAATTACTTGAATCGGCGCAGGGAGAAAGCAACTACGCCGAGCTTTGGCAATACTAGCTGGTGATGCCGATGAGATCGTCGCAATTTGATTTGGTGTTAGTCCAATATTTAAAGTAGGATCGGCGAGTAAAGTTGCGAAGGTCGATCGAACATTAGCTGGTAATGTACCATTAGCTGAGACATCAGCATAGTCTGTTGGCATCCTTGCACTTGAAATCGCCACTTGCAAAGCTCTCAAGACTTTATCGATTTTATTCGCACCCAATGCTGCTGTCGTCGTTTCGATAGGGACACTAGCGTATTTGAGGATATCTCTAGTTCGATCCGTTGAACCATCAGTCGGTTGGGCGCAAAATTTCGCCTCTTCTTCAATGTTATCGCGAGTCAACACCAGCACGGGCTGCTGTAAGCTGGTGATTTGACCCAAATCCAACTGAGTGCATTTGAAGTTAGTACCTTGTCGATTTGGATCGATATAGTTCGCTGGTGGATCTTGTCCGGGGGTATATGTCGTCGTACAGGTTCCACCGCGAGCATTTACACCACTTTGAATCGACGTAAAATTAAATGGGATTGCCCTGGTCGGGGTCATATCTAGTCGCAGATCTGCTTTACCAAAGTATTCACCAATTTCGTTGGTAAAATAGTTACGCTTGCGCAACAAACTTGCTTCTGGTGGACTCAAGGCGACTATCCCACTAGCTTTATTGGCAACGCGACCCCCAAACTTATTAACATCACTTGTAGACAAGGGATTTGTCCCAATCGAACCGTAAGCTGGAAAATTTGCATAGGTAGGTGGATTGATACCAGTCAGGACTCTAGCCGTACCATTTTGTTCTGTATACTGAGCATCAACTCGATTATAAATATCTCCACCTACAGTCACTTGACTCAAGAAATCGATCGCTGTTGTACCCAGCGGATTAGGTGTGACGGGGGTTGGTTGAACGTAAAGATTGGCATTGGTATGAACTCTGCCTGTCAATGTCATTGGGGACGTTGAGTTGATCTCCAAATCCTGAGCGTAAAAAGCCGCAAACTGAAATAGCGGGATAATCTGACTCTTAAAGTCCATTTGCAAGACTGTTTGAGTATCACCACGCTGAGACGATCCGACCGGATCTGCTGAATCTATTTTTGCCGCAGTAGAGTAGACTGTATATCGATATTGCTGTGAATTCAAGCCTGCATAAAGTTGTCCAGAAGGAATCACCGATGGCACTGGAGCTTTCAATGGCAATACTGTTGGATCGTAAATTGTTTTATCTGCTACGAAAGTAAAGGCAGTATAGTCAATCTTTTTGCTGACATTTGCCGATTGGACTGTACCACTACTACTACTACTAACTTTCGCTGAATTATTATTATATTTAAAGGCATAATTCCGACACTCAAAATCATTGTCAGTATCGGATGATCCGGTACTAATCGGGATCGGAAAACAATTAGCAATATTTGCAGGTGTAACTGACTCATCAGCAGTAGTTTGACCCGGACTCAGACCTGTGGGGACAGCATAACCGATGAACCGCTGGCGCAATCGATCGGCACGTTTATTTAGTCCTGATTCTGCTGCATAAAAAGTATTGGTGCCATCGATATAAGCATTTGTGGATGACTTGCTGAGATTTGTAATTGTTAAGTACGCACCCATCATACTAAACATGAGTACACTTAAAATCGAGACGATCATCATCGCATAGCCTTGCTCCTGTTGGGGGTTTTGCTGTGCGATTTGCTGTGCTCGGATGATCAAGTGAATGAGTTTTTTATGCTCTATTTGCTCTGATAGATCGTGCTTTTGGTGCTTACTCAACATTGACTTGTGAAATTTTGTAAGGTATTAAATCCATCTCAAATAGTATTTTTATCGATCGGTGTCGATATCAGATTTTATCGATTTCTATTATTATTCTACCCAGCATTCAATTACAAATTAAGATCCGCGTCACATTCAATCCTCAGATCTTGCCCATAAAAAGAATCACAGAGATTTAGATCTAACTAAATCTCTGTGATTGGGTACAATTTACGATCGATATAACAGTCGCCATATGGGTGCTACGACTTGACTCGTACGATCGATCGGCGGCAAAAGACTGACTCTGGCTCAGGTTGATTACAATTTACTCCGCCAGCTAGCCATCGATGCTTGGACGGTAGCATAGTTGGTAGCATCAGTCGGTACCATTTTGGCGGTATCGATCGCTAGTTTCCATTGTTTCCGCACTGCAAAGCCAGTGGAAATTAGATATATTTCTTGAGACCACTGCTCGATCGATTGTTGGACTTCAGCAGCGGCGGCTGGTGTGGTTGTGGGAATCTGGCGTGCTGCTAATATTGCCACATAGCGAGAAGTCGCATCATTTGGCTTGACTTTTGACTTAGCTTGTGCTAAAGAAACATCCTGATTGGCAGTGGTGGTGGTGACTGCTGAGGTGGTGACGGTTGCGGTTGCGGCTAGAGGAGTAGTGACATTATTGACAGCAGGTCTCACCGTCGGCTGTTCTTGGAGATCGGGAGCGGGCAGATTGAAAGCGTAAATCATGCCGCCAGCAGCAACCATCAACCCTAGGATAAAGCTCACACTTGCCCAATGGGGGATGCGATGGCGATCTGGTTCGGGTTGCGATTTTTTGACGATCGCACTAGTCCCGATCGGTTCGATCCCGATTGTTGGCACAGGTGGTGTATATGGTGCGTAGTTATCCGCGCGCATTCCTGTTGATGGAGTCGGCGGCATATAGGCAGCATAGACCTCCGGCTGACCTAATTTTGATGGAGTCGGCGGGTTGTAAATTGCCTCCGGTGCCATTGTCGAGATGGTGGTTTGGGTCGTCGCCGAAAAAACTGGACGATGAACAGATGCCGTTGTCGGGAAGATCGCCACAGGTGTTTGCAATGGCTTCCAGTGGTGTTCGCTCAGTTCGGCGAGGCGACTAGTTAGGTAAGTATCGATCGTACCTAGATTGAGATCGGGATGATAATTTAGAGCTTCCAACAATGCTGTCGTAAACAATCCATGTCCCAGTCCAGCATCTTCATGGGAAAATTCATGACTTTGACAGGACAGAAAGGTCGGAATTTGATAATCTTGGGCGAGTTTGGCGGTAACTTCGCCGATGCCACTACTCAGGGGCGAATGCTGGGAGCGATTGGCATCGAGAAAAACTAACGCATTGACACCAATATCTTGAAATTGCCGATAAAGTTGCCGGAGCGAGATACAAGTATTCGCCAAATCTTCGACGTTCCCATCGATCGGAATTAGATAATCTTCACCGTCAACACTGATTCCACAGCCGCTAAAAAAGAACCATAGCAAATCGCCATGATGTAGCGTCTCCCACGACCACTGTTTCAGCCAACGGCTAATATTTTCGCGATCGGGATAAGTCGATCGATCGCCAGTATTGGGGGATGTATCTGTCAGCAGCAAACACTGTGAGGGACTCCAACCAGCCGCATCAACGAAAAAATTCTTGATTGCCACAGCGTCTGCCAGTCCGTAGCCGATCGGCGGTAAGAACTGGTATTGATTAATTCCGATCGAAATACACGTCTGATTTGCCATTTAAAATTTAATAATTAATAAACCAAACTGCCGTGCACCCAAATCGAATATTTGATGTTGTTAAACGCTGAATTAGCTAAACTCTCCACTTGGTTCGGACCGTAGCAGCTAGCTAAAATCGATTTGGATAGTTTTCAGGCGATCGGCAATGATGCTCTAGATGAGAGGCTACTACTGTTGGCATTAGCCTGCCGTATGCAACGATAGACGCTCCGCTACCGCCAACGAGATCGAGTTAAATCTATTTTACCATTCTAGCAACAGACAAATCTTCTAGCTACCGACGATCGACGTAGCATCTAACAAAAAGATCGATGCTTGATTCGCTCCTGGTGCATTTATGTCAGTAGTAGTCTCTACGGATTGAAGTTTTTCCGCGACAAACGACGCGCCTTCAATCCGAAACGCTCGTCTGCGCAACAATGCGTTCACAGGTACAACATTTGACATCCCACTGACACAGTGAATATGTTTGTAGCTATCTAATAGGGGTTGAAACGCCGAGAGTGGCATTGATTGGATGCTGGGGGCTGAATCAATCTCCAATCCGACTAGTTGGCTCTCTGCTGCTACTGTGGACATTGCCAGCCGCACTGGATCGACAGCCTTTGATTGAAGAACCAATAGATATCTGACGAGATGGACATTGGGGTGGGTTGCTACAGCCGGAATATTTTCTGGTTGGCTAGGTAGCCACACCTGAGGTTCTTTACCAAAAATTCGATGCCCCACGTCGATGACAACCAATTCTCGATCTTGATAAGTGGTTACACTCAGCCCTGTTCCCTTCGGATCGCCATAAAGCTTGTCGAGTGTGGTTACTTTCTGAACTCGATCGAGTGGCAGAGCGAAATTTTCCTCGCCCAGTTTGAATGTAATTAAGCGTTGGGTTGCTTCAGTTTGCTGTGCCGCCAACCGCCGAGATCTCAACGGAGAATAAATAGCCATAATGCCTATCGATCGATACTAACTACTATCTATAGTTCCACCATTCAGAGCAGAAGTTACTACAGTATCGATCGACAATTCTCTAAATTGACAATTTAAGAGGAAGCGAGCGGTGGGAATCGAACCCACAACAACAGCTTGGAAGGCTGTAGTTTTACCACTAAACTACGCTCGCATTTTGGGCGGATTTAATCCACTCCTTATATATATTAACATATCTTGTCGCAATGACCAACATCTTTTGACAGAAAACTTTGAGATATTGCCAGATCGTTTGTCAGTTAGGGGGTATAGCCGCTAAACACAACCGCGAAACCACTAAAACACTTCCAGTAATTTTCGGGCATCTAGACGATCGATGAAAGATCCAGATGATAATTTGGGAAAACTAAGCATAAGTAGTGAAATCGCTACAGATAGACAATCATTGGTTTAGTTTATACTCAGTATGCCTACAATTGCCTCGATCGAGAATCGTCAACTGACTGCCGAACGTATCTGCCAGCATGTCAGTACATCATCATTGTTGCCGCAGTTATTACGTCAAATTACGATCGATCGAATCTTGGCAGAGTGGCAACCAGCTTTAACACCACAATCGATCGACACGGATTCTATTATAGAGCAAGACGAAGACCGAGATTCTACCGCGTTGGTTGAAAGTGCGGCAGCTAAGATTGTAGATCGCGATCCAAAATTACAACAGTTCAAACAGGAAAATTGGGGTAACAAAATAGGATCGTATTATCTTACCCGTAAAGCACAACTCGATCGAGTGATTTGTTCGATTATCCAAGTTACCGATGGCACAATTGCTCAAGAATTATACTTTCGGATTTGTTCAGAACCAAAAATATTTAGTAAGCTTGCGTTTAATTATTCTCAAGGATCGGAATCTTTTGACGGTGGTAAAGCAGGCCCAATTCAAATTTCCAGACTCAACCCGACAATTGCTACTCAACTGCTTCTCCTCGAACCAGGACAAATCTCACCATTATTTACGATCGACAATTTTTATGTATTTGTACGATTGGAACAACTGATTCCAGCTCAATTTGATAATGATTTACGGCAAGTACTTTTGGATGAATTATTTGAGCGTTGGATCCAATCAAAAATAGTTGAAGAAATTGGATTAGTCTCAGTTCAAAACATCCAAAACGAACTAAACTAAAAACTATCAACAACTTTTACTGAGCTGAAACCCCAGAGGGCGGCCATAAAACACCGCCCACTTTACGCAGCTTCAATTATCAATTATCAACTAATATCCTCATTCCTTCTCGTGCTACTATAGAGCGGGGAAAGGCTAAGATCGATTGAGTTGCGATCGAATCCATAAAGTCATCATTATGACTGGGATCGTGATGATAAATTACTAACTGTTTTACCTGAGCAGCTTGGGCAATTTTCACTGCTTCTTGCCAAGTAGAATGTCCCCAACCAATCTTGCTAGTTTGGGGATGATGATACTCTTCATCAGTATAAGTACAATCATAAATCAAGACATCTGCTCGATCGGCTAATGCCAAAACATTTTGATCGAGTTCGCCACTAAAATGTTCGGTATCAGTAATATAAGCAACTGCATAATCTCGCCAGCTCACTCGATATCCCATCGCACCACCAGGATGATTTAATAATCCAGTCGTCACGGTGACATCACCCAACTGAAGATCGGTATTATATTCGAGTGTCTGAAACCGTAAATTGGCACCCATCACCTGTAATGGTACTGGAAAATTGGGCTGTTTCATCTGATCGTGGAGCCGTTGTTCGATCGTCATCCCATCTGGAATCATCCCACCATAAATATTAAATTCATTCCCTGCCATAAATGCTGGAGAGAAAAACGGAAATCCCTGAATATGATCCCAATGAGAATGCGAAAAGAACAGATGTCCAGTCACCGGAAGATGGCTTAATAGTGATTGTCCTAATACATGAATACCCGTTCCAGCATCAAATATCAGCCGACAACCACCCACCAGCATTTCCACGCAAGGCGTATTTCCACCATAACGCACAGTAGCTGTGCCTGGACAAGCAATACTTCCCCGCACGCCCCAGAAATGAATTATAAATTGTTCTTCCAGTTTGGACATGGATGGAATTAGTTGATAGCTAGTGAATAGATAGATGCTGGGTTGGCAATGTTTACCAACTAGGATTATTAGTTGGAGATATTCTGAATATTTATAATTTCTTACTGATAAAGTTAATGAAGTGGAGACACACAAATATTGTCTAGTTAGCTACGTCGAAATAACATTCAATATTTCGGTACGAAACTTGCGGGCGATTACTTTAGTTAGTATGCCCAAAAAATAGGTGATTGAGACAGAAATCAGAGTGTATAGGTAAAATCTGCTACTAATAAGCCCGGAACCCAACTGCCGCCTAGTTGACGACTGCCATAAGTATCGACATCTGGAATAAATTCTAAGGTATTTGTCAACGCAATCAGATTTTCGCCCCAGCAACGGTACAGACTTTCATCAAAGCGTAAATTAGCAATCGGCGCAACGATCTCGCCCCCTTCAACCCAGAAACAGGCATAGCGAGTCATTCCGGTAATTCTCCCCGTCGGTCGATCGCTCCAATTGAGATAATGGAGATTGGATAAGTATAATCCGGTATCTAACTCCGCTAAAATTCGATCGGGTGTAAGTGTGCCTGGGCTAATTTCGGCAGAGCGGAGCGATTCACTCCGGTTAGCTCCATTGCCTAGTTTGTGATATTCTTTCGCCGTGCGCGCATTCACCAGCGTATTGGCTAACCGACCACGATCGATTAAAGTCAGAGAAGCTGGCGCGATTTCGCCTAATTCATTAAATCTCGGTACCAACCCCCGCTGAAAATTTTCGGAGATCGTCAGTTGCTCGGACAAAGATTGTTCGCCAAGCTGTAATGCCCCAAAACAGCTCCTGCCCTGCTGCAAAGCTGACTCGCTAATCCCTCCCCAGGATAACATGCCTAACAGGTCGGCAGTAGCCGCTGGAGCTAAGTAGGTGCGATATTTACCCCGCTCGATCGTCTTCAAAGATTGTTCTAGCCGCGCTAGTTGGGTTTTGGACTCGGCAATCTTGGCTTGATAAGCCAGATTATCCCAATGACTCCCCGCTAAGGTACCTTTGACGGCTTGTTCTGTGCGGGTAAATAAGGAATAGTCCAGTGTATAAGACTCCGTGGCAAACCAGTGTTTTTGACCACTACTATCAGCATAGCCCCGCATCACCATTCCGGCGGCGTACAATCCAGTAAAATCTAAACCATCCACCACAGGCAATAGACAACCTACCACGTCGGCATCCGGTAACAAATTACCTCGATGTACTTCGCGACTGGTAGCTGTACCTGTAGGTACCACCAAATAAGGATCGATAGGTAAGTGTCGCAGTTCGAGCCGCAGCGATGCTAATGCCGCTTGTGCCTGGGGAAGATCGATTTCTACTTCGCCCGTAAAGGGAAATTTGATCGAACTAATCCGCTGTTGGGAAATTAGTTTCAATTGCAGTGTACCATCCTGGACGATACCTGTCTGGCGAACTTTAGCATGATTGAACCGTGTAAACTGACTGACTTCCCCCTGCAATCGCAAGGTAAATTGTTCGTCAGCATGGAAATTTGCGCTTAAACCAGCCAACACTCGATCGAAACTAGCTTCTAATCTATCTATCACGGAGGGGAGATGGGGGAAAGGGGAAAGGGGAAAGGGGAAAGGGGAAAGTGGGAGATTGAATCCCCGCCACAGCAACTAACTTATTACTTATTACTTATTACTTATTCAAAGCACCTAGACAATTGGGAGATTTTCAGATGTAGGCTTGGGCAATAATTCATCCCGCAATCGTGAGATGATGGTAGCATCATCGACTCGATCGAGAATTTCTTGAATTACGGTGTTTGCACCCAGTTGTCCCCAGGTACAACCTTCTTCGAGATAAGTTTGAGCAGCTTTGCCCACCATATAGGCACCATAACCGGCAATTGCGCCTTGAATCGCACCCGCACCCAGATAGCCAGGAATCGCGGTGATATTGAGACTAGAACCGATGATCAGTGCAGCCGTTTTGCCGACTCCAAATATAACCCCAGTTGCCAATTCACCTAGCAACAAACTAGCACTACTAAACACGATCCCATTTAGTAACTTAGTCAGCTCATAGTTGGTCATAGGTAGATTATAGAGCTTGGCAAGCGATCGAATCAATAATAGATCCACGAACACCCCACCCAATACATCGAAAACGGCAACTGGATTTGCAGCTACCGCGAATGCTTTGTACTGGGCAAATTTCCATACCAAAGCATTTGCATCGGCTTGCATACTTTCGAGCGTGCTTTTTGCCAGATTCTCTTCCGCCGAACGCGCCTGCACTAAAGCATTGATTGCGAGTAAAGATCGACCCTCGCGGGCTAATAGTTCCTGAATTTTATCCTGAAGCGGTGCAATTTGGGGCGCGGGTTTTTCCCATTCAGACTTCTTCGTACCATCGGGATATTCAATCCGTACCTGGATGGGTGTTGGATCTGCGGCGATCATTACCACTTCATCCGCTGATAATAATCGTTGCAATAATTCATCGCTGACATTTCCCCCACTCAAATTTTGCAACTGCTGATAAATCGATTGTCGCTCCGCTGCTGGGTAAAGATCGGATTTATTAAAGACAAGTAATAATGGTTTCTGAGCTTGGCGCAATTCGCACAGTGATTGATATTCCAACTGCGTAATATCACCCGCAATAATAAATAAGATTAGATCCGCTTGCCGAACGACTTCCGCCGCCATTTTGCCGCGTGCTTCCCCGTCAATTTCATCCAATCCGGGCGTATCGATCAAATCGATTTGCATCATACCATCTGGCGACCAGCGAGTCGATCGCGGAAATCGCGTCACCCCGTTCAGCGGGCCAGTTTCCAGAACTTTTTTTCCCATCAAGGCATTCAACACCGCCGATTTACCGCGACTTACCAATCCAAACACCGCAATACTATAACTACTCTGCTCCAGCTTGGTCAAAGTGTGCGCTAAGGTGTCTAAATCGCTCTGCAAGCTGGTAGAAACTTCTCCAACCTTCGCAGCAGCATATCGAGACAAACTCTGCTGTAAACTCGCTCTAGCACGATCTAGATCTACAGAAACCGAGGCGGGAGAATTGGGAATATCAGGATTACTCATGTTGTTACGGCACGATCGCGAAATTACCCAACAGAGTAACATTCTCCGATCGATGATGAATAGCCCGATCGCCAAAAAAACCGCTAAGATCGAGATTAGCGATACTCTCATCGAGAGGCTGCGCCGCAGATCAATTGAACAGAACAAGAGAGAATATGCGTTTAATTTTGATGACTGGTAAAGGTGGTGTGGGTAAAACATCCGTCGCGGCGGCAACTGGGTTGCGTTGCGCCGAACTAGGTTATCGTACCCTCGTGCTGAGTACCGATCCCGCTCACTCTCTTGCTGACAGCTTCGACATGGAAATGGGGCACGATCCCCGTGAGGTTCGCCCGAATTTATGGGGCGCGGAATTGGACGCGCTCAAAGAATTAGAAGGTAATTGGGGCGCGGTGAAACGTTATATCACCCAAGTCTTGCAAGCCAGAGGCATGGAAGGAGTGCAGGCTGAGGAATTGGCGATCTTACCAGGGATGGATGAAATCTTTGGTTTGGTACGGATGAAGCGGCATTATGATGAGGGGATCTATGATGTGCTGATTATTGATTCGGCTCCAACGGGAACTGCGCTCAGACTGCTGAGTTTGCCAGAAGTTGGTGGCTGGTATATGCGGAAGTTTTATAAGCCGTTACAGGCTGTTTCTGTCGCGCTCAGACCATTAGTAGAGCCAATATTTAGACCGATTGCGGGGTTCTCGTTGCCAAATAAGGAGGTGATGGATGCGCCTTATGAATTTTATGAGCAAATCGAGGCATTGCAAAAAATCTTGATGGACAATACCGTATCGTCAGTAAGATTGGTGACGAATCCAGAAAAAATGGTGCTGAAGGAATCACTCCGTGCCCATGCTTATCTGAGCTTGTACAATGTGTCTACAGATTTGGTAATTGCCAATCGGATCATTCCTGCCGAAGTTACCGATCCATTCTTCAAGAAGTGGAAGGAAAATCAAGAAACCTATCGTCAACAAATTCACGATAATTTCCACCCACTCCCAGTCAAAGAAGTACCGTTGTATGCGGAGGAATTATGCGGACTAGAAGCACTCGATCGATTGAAAGAAACGCTCTATGGTGATGAAGATCCCAGCAAGGTATACTATCAAGAAACCACCCTGCGAGTCGTCCAAGAAGGCAACAGCCTGTACAGTCTAGAATTGTACCTACCTGGAATTGCCAAAGACCAAATTCAACTAAATAAAACTGGAGATGAACTAAACATCAGGATCGGCAACCACCGCCGAAATATGGTCTTGCCTCAAGCTCTAGCCGCACTCCAACCCACTGGGGCGAAAATGGACGAGGATTATCTCAAAATTAAGTTTTCCTGATGACTCAAGGCTCTATAATCGATCAATTTTAGAGCCAGACCTCAATATAGATCGAATAAATTGGGTAGTATAGTATTAGCGATAGTTTTATTGCCAATATACTATCCCAACCAATTCAATTTAGAATTGCCGTGGAGGTAATCCAAATGTTTCAACTCACCCGCTATCATCTGACCGCAATTTCGATCGGGATCTGTATTGTAAGCGCGATCGCGATACATCCAGCTACCGCCAATGAAATAGTCGCGCTCGTCGATAGATCGGCACTCAAAGCGGGGTCAAGATTGGATATTGGTCTTGAACCAATTATCATGGATGATGTCGCCCAGAAATCATCGAAACCACCGATTGCCAAAGATCCAAGCGTGGTAACTAATACCGCGCAACCATTAGGCTTGGGTGTCAGCACCCGCATTGGCACTCTCGGTATCGGTGTAGATGTTGCCAAATCAATCACACCTCAAGTTAACGGTCGAGTGGGATTTAACTTTGGTAATATTGCTACCAGTCGTACTGATAGCGGGATTAATTATGATGCGCAGTTAAACTTGAGCAGCGTCCAGTTCGTCGGCGACTACTATCCCTTCCGTAGTAATGGCTTCCGTGTCACTGGTGGCTTAGTCGCTCAAAATAATAAATTTGCTGTCACTAGTAAACCTAGTAGTAATGGGAGCTATACGATCGACAATACCCCATACAACACTAGCGACGTTGGTACCCTCACTGGTGAATACAAATATAGTAACTCGATCGCCCCTTATTTTGGGATCGGGATTGGTAAATCTACCAATGAAGGTTTTGGCTTCAATGCCGATCTCGGCGTGATGTTTGCAGGTTCGCCAAAAGTCACGCTCAATGCCAGTAATCCGACGTTCAATACCAACTCCACTACCCGCACCGCGCTCGATAATCAAGTTCGCCAAACCGAAAGCGATCTCAAGGGATTTAATCTTTATCCCGTTTTATCGATCGGACTGTCCTACGGATTCTAGCACCCTCTCGCCAACCGCACTCGGCGGCGAGAGTCCCCCATCACTTCAACTCAGAATTTTGCGATTATTTTTCAGTTTCGCTAAAAATAGCTCGATTATAGTCCCGATTTCCTAGTTCGAGCTTTGTATATATAAGTAATCGCTAAGTCAGATTCGACTGATTACTTAGTACAATTCGATCGACACAGAAACTGTTGCAACCTCACAAATACTCATGAACACCATCACAACCTTCCTCGACAGACTGGCAGATTTGATTGAAGTCATTGCTCCTTCTCTCATTCCTACCAATCCAACTTTAAATCGCCGAGCTATTCCAGTTAAAGTTGTAATGACTAAGGCAGCCGCAAAGAAATAAGCAATTGAAAACGTGTAGGGTAGGCAAATCGAAACTAGACTTTTAGAATTACGCTATATCCCCGACTTCTCCAAGAAGTCGGGGATATGTCCCCCGTGCTTCTCGATTCACAAAATCTAGTATCTAGTATTTAGTCACTTGTAGTACATTCACACTATTAGAATTGTTCGAGTCTCTCTTGGAGAATCTCTTTTTGTTTCTCGGCTTCAACCAAACTATCTTTAGTCTGTTGCACTACCTCTGGAGTAGCACGTTCGATAAATTTAGTATTATTTAATCGACTGTGAATCGATTCAATTTCTTTATCGATTTTATCAATCTTCTTCTGGATTTTAGCTTTGAAGGCTTCGAGATCGACGACTCCTGTGAGTGGCAGGATAATTTGTACGGTAGCAAAGACACTTGCTATAGATCTCGTTGGTTCTTCAGCTAGTTTATCAACAATCGTAAGTTGTTCGATCTGCGCTAAATCACAAAGATAAGTTTTCCCCCGCTCCAGAATTTGACGCTCTGATTCGCTATCACTTTGGATGATAATTGCAATTTTAATTGCACGTTTGAGATCTGCTTCTGCGCGGAGGTTGCGGATGGTGCGAGTTACGCCGATGAGCAGTTCAAACTCTCGATCGAGTTCCACATCAATTAGATGAGAATCACTGATAGGATATGGTTGAATCGAGATATCTCCTGTCTCCTCCTTCCCAAGGGGGGATTGAGTTAATGTCTGCCAAATTTCGGCCGTGACGTGGGGCATAAATGGATGCAATAATTTTAAGATGCCATCCAAGATCAAGGCTAAAGTTTGGAGTACAACTAATTTACTATTTGGATCTGCATCTTCTTGTAAACGTGATTTGACTAGCTCGATATACCAGTCGCAGAAATCACCCCAGAAGAATTCATATAGTCCTTTTGCTGCTTCACCTAAGGCATATCGATCGATATTATCACTTGTTTGCTGGATGGTTTGATGGAAACGAGATAAAATCCATTTGTCGGCTACTTCTAATAATTCGGTAGCTGGTGCTGCAAGATGATCACCATCAAACTTGAATTCTGATGTCTCAAAATTCATCATCACAAATCGCGCCGCATTCCAAATTTTATTCGTGAAATTACGACTCGCTTCGACGGATTCCGATTCGTCAGTTTTGCGATTGTATTGAATCCGAATATCTTGTCCCGCACCGACTACTTCACGGACTAAAGTATAGCGAAGTGCATCGGTACCGTATTTATCAATCAGTAATAATGGATCGATCCCATTATTAGCTGACTTCGACATCTTCTTCCCATTTTCATCCAGAACTAACCCATGGATGTAGACATTTTCAAACGGCATTTTACCAGTCAAATATCCTGACATCATCGTCATTCGGGCAACCCAAAAAAAGATAATATCAAACCCCGTAACTAGCGTCGATGTCGGATAGTACATCTCTAAATCCACCGTATTTTCCGGCCAACCAAGCGTAGAGAATGGCCATAAACCAGACGAAAACCAAGTATCCAACACGTCAGGATCTTGAACTAATTGTACATCTGCGCCGAACTGTTCGATCGCCTGTTCCCGCGCCTCCGCTGCACTTTTGGCAACAAAGAACGGCGTATGATCTGTGATCTCTCCGCCAGATTCACTCACAGCATACCAAGCCGGAATTTGATGTCCCCACCACAATTGCCGCGAGATGCACCAATCTTGCAATTTGACCAACCAATCCCGATATACTTTCGTCCAGCGTTGAGGGACGAATTCGGGGGAATTCTGGTGATCTAAATGCTCCAGACAGTTATCCGCCATCGGACGGATTTTGACGAACCATTGCGTCGATAATAATGGCTCTACAGGTACCTTTCCTCGATCGCTATAAGGTACAGTATGCTTATATGCTTCGATCTTAACTAAATTACCTAACTCCTCTAATTTAGCCACCAGATTGCGCCGCGCTGCAAATCTTTCTTGTCCTTCAAATTCGCCAGCATTATCATTGAGAGTGCCGTCTTTATTCATGATATTAATCAACGGTAAACTGTGACGTTTACCCATCGCGAAGTCATTCGGATCGTGGGCGGGTGTCACCTTCACACAACCAGTCCCAAAATCAGCCTCAACAAAATCATCACCTACGATCAGAATTTCACGCCCAACAATTGGTAAAGTAACAGTTTTACCAATCAGATGCTTGTATCTTTCATCATTAGGATTGACCGCAACAGCAGTATCGCCCAACATCGTTTCAGGACGAGTAGTTGCCACTTCAATATATCCCGAACCATCACTCAAAGGATATCGGAAATACCATAAACTCCCATTAGTTTCCTTATTCTCCACCTCCAAATCCGACACCGCCGATTGAGAAGCTGGACACCAATTGACCAAATACTGTCCCCGATAAATCAGCCCATCTTTGTGCAGCCTTACAAATGCCTCTAATACCGCCTTAGATAGCCCCTCATCCAACGTAAACCGTTCCCGCGTCCAATCCGCCGAAACACCCATCCGCTTGAGCTGATTGACTATCGTACCGCCAGATTCAGCCTTCCACTCCCACGCGCGTTCTAGAAATTTCTCGCGCCCGACATCATACCGCGTCTTACCCTCAGCCTTGAGCTGCTTCTCCAGAATCGTCTGTACCGCAATACTGGCGTGATCTGTACCAGGGAGAAATAGCGTATTGTCCCCGCACATCCGATGATACCGAATCAGCGCATCGATGAGCGAACTTTCAAACGCATGTCCCAGGTGCAAACTTCCCGTTACGTTTGGGGGCGGAATGACGATGCAGAAGGGTTTCCCACCTCTAGCCGGATCGACTTTATAGGTTTGGTTGGTTTCCCAAATCTGTTGCCATTTGGCTTCGGTTGTCTTTGCGTCGTACTGGGGGGGAAGATTAGCTGTCATGGGATGCTTGATATTGGCACTCTATTATAATTGTGCCATAGGGTTGGGATTAGAATATGAGTAGCAGAGATCTAGAAGGATTAAACCGCAGAGGCGCAGAGGACGCAGAGGTAAGAGAATTGAGTTATGGGGTGATTGGTGCGGCGATGGAGGTACATCGGATTTTAGGTGCAGGGTTTTTGGAGTCGGTGTATGCGGATGCTTTGGCGTTTGAATTGGAACATCGTCAGATTAGATTTGAACGAGAGGTTGAAGTGTCTGTTAATTATAAAGGTAGAAAAGTCGGCACAGGTAGAATGGATTTAGTCATTGATGACACAATTATTATCGAACTAAAAGCCGTTGAAAGTTTACGTCCCGTTCATGATGCTCAAGTAATTTCTTATCTCAAAATGACTGGATATCCTCTCGGACTCTTGATTAACTTCAACGTTCCACTCTTAAAAGAAGGCATCCGTCGCCTCATCCTCTCACAATAAACCCCTCTGCGTCCTCTGCGCCTCTGCGGTTAAAAAAGACACAAATTATGGAACCCACAAAACGTCAAAAATTAGAAGCGGCTGGATGGAAAGTCACTACCGTAGCTGAATTTTTAGATCTCTCACCAGAAGAGATGGAGATGATTGAGATTCGATTATCTCTGAGTAAATTGCTGAAGAAATTTAGAGAACAACAGAATTTAATTGAGAATAGTAATTCTAGTCGATCGAGGGTGGCTAAAATGGAAGCTAGCAATCCGTCAGTGTCGATCGATCTATTAATCAAGTCGCTATTATCACTTGGTGCCACCCGTGAAGATATTGCAACAGCAATATCGGGAAACTAACACAGATCTGTAGGGGCTGGTTTATGCTAGAAGTCGCTGCTGTAATGATAACTATCGTACAAACCCGCCCTCACCCACTGTCAGCATCTCGTTGGCGTAGCCTCTCGGTACGAGAATCGCGTTTTTATTGCGTTGATAAAAGAGACATGCGTAAGTTTCTGGTGGGGTTAGGCAGGTTTGTACGGAAGTTGTCTTCAGGTTTGAATTAGTCGCACAAACCTGCCCCTACAGCGTTAAAATTTGCGTGGCGAGATTAGTATTTTTCCATCAGGTTACGAACAAACTGTGCATATTCCTGAACCCGAACATAACTTATACAGAATGGACCACCGTAACCGTACTGAGAGCGATAGCTATTAACGTTCATGATCTCACGACGCTCAGTATCACTTAATCCGTAGTGCCATTGCATTGAATTCATTAATCCTACCCATTTCTGACTTGGACTATTAACTAGATCGAGTTCTTTAGCAACGACATTAGGGTTAGATTTAATCAGGTTGGTAAGCCGATCTGCCAGCGCACCATTAATTTTATGAAAAGCGGCATCGTAATGTGGACCATTTTGTAAAAGCTCCTTTTTTTGTTCTTCCAAGGCAAGCAACAATTTCTCTTGAATTCGATCTAGCTGTAAACATAATTCCTTGTTAGCAGCGATTTTACGGAGATCTTCTAAGCCATCCAGTAACTTTGCTTGAGCCTCGTCCATGATTTTATCCTGATTTTTTAAAATTTATTTATTTACGTCCAGTATAATAGAACACATAGGCGGCATCAATCGATCGCACCCAAGAGTTTTAGCGTTTCTGTTTCCGCAGTAGTCAACCCTGAAATACCAGTAATATTCATTTGTTCGTAAGGTCTAGGTGCCCGCATGGTTTGAATGCATTCACCTGTTTCTGTCTGCCAGAGCTTGATTGTTTGATCTTGACTACCACTGACGATCGTTTGACCATCGGGGGTAAATAAAACCGATCGAATCCAGTTATGATGCCCCTCTAATGTACTGATACATTCCCCCGTTTGCAGATCCCAGAGTTTGACGATCGAATCGTAGCCGCCACTTACCAGCATTTGACCATTGGGACTGAAGGCTACAGATAGTAAACAATTCAGATGTCCGGTCAAAATTTGCAGGCATTTACCGCTGTCGATTTCCCAAATCCGAATTGTTTTATCAAAGCTACAACTAGCGATCGTGTTACCGTCAGGACTAATTGCGATCGACCAAATTTGATCGGTGTGTCCTTGCAAGGTTTTGAGGCACACACCACTGCGGACATCCCAGACGCGGATCGATCGATCTTGACTCCCACTCACCAGCAGTTTTCCCGATGGACTGAAGGCTACAGCACCGACAGTTCCGGTATGTCCTTGTAAGATACTCAAACAGGCACCGTTATCCGTATTCCACAGCCGTAGCGTTTTGTCGGCACTACCACTGGCGAGTAGATCCCCCGCCGGATTGAAGGCGACACTATAAATCCAGCCATCGTGTCCTTGGAGCGTATTCAAGCAAGCTCCACTGCGAATATTCCACAGCTTCGCCGTCTTGTCCGCGCTGCCACTGGCGAGTAGTTCGCCACTAGGCGCGAAGGCGATCGCATAAATCCAGCCACCATGTCCCCAGAGCGTGTTTCGGAGCGTTTGGGTAGCCAAATCCCACAATCGAATCGTGCGATCGTCACTACCGCTGGCGAGGGTTTGCCCTTGGGGTTGAATCGCTAGGGAACAGACAGAAACCTGATACCCCTGAAACGTATACAAGCATTTACCCTTTTCGATATTCCAGATCCGAATTGTCGTGTCATAACTCCCACTCGCCAGCAATCCCTTCGTCGGATGAAAAGCAACCGATCGCACCCAATTGGTATGATCTGTGAGCTTATGGAGACAAGTGCCTGTATTCACCTCCCAGAGGCGCACGGTGTTGTCATAACTCCCACTTGCTAGGAGATCCCCAGTTGGATTGAAAGCGACGCTCCAGACCCGATCTTGATGGGCTGATAGAATGTTCAGACAAGCTCCAGTGTCGATCGACCACAACCGGACTGATTTGTCGTGACTACCCGTCGCGAGGATGGAATCGGAAGGAGAGAAAGCCACCGATGTAATACCAGCACCATGTCCGACTAAAGTCTTTAAGCAAGCGCAATTACGCGCATCCCAGATTTTAGCGGAGCTGTCGAAGCTGCTGGTAGCAAGGGTTTCACCAGTAGGGCTAAAAGCTACCGACCACACATGGTTTGTATGTCCCTCCAGAATTTTGAGGCAAGCACCGCTGGAAATATCCCAAATTCTAATACTGTTGTCTTCACTCCCACTAGCTAAGATCTCGCCAGATGGATGAAAGGCAACAGTGCCAACCGATGCACTGTGTCCCAATAAGTTTTTCAAGCAGTCGCCATTACTGACGTTCCAGAGTCGAACGGATCGATCGTCGCTACTACTGGCTAATAAGTCGCTCGTGGCATTGAATGCGAGGGCATAGACTCGTCCGGTATGTCCGACACAATTGAGGATTTCCTGCCCTGTAGCCACGTCCCACAAGCTAATCACACCATCACCATGTCCGCTCGCCATATATTTGCCATCGGCACTATAAGCGATCGAAAAAACGATGCCAAAATCCTGAGTGAAGGTTGTTTTAAATAACTTAGCACCTGCAAAATTGACATTTCTAGCGATCGCCCCTTGAAGATAAGCTTGGCGAATAGTTAGTTCTGAAAAGTCGTACTGACTGAGATCGATATTTAAACAACATAGCAAATTGATCAAATTACCTGTCGCATATCCCGCAGCCAAATCTGGAGAATTGCGAATCTTTTTCAGTGTGTTTGCCAGTTGAGTTTCTAGATTCGTAAAGTGACTGGAAATTGGCTTGAGAACAAATCGAATTTGAGCTTCTCGAACATGATCTTTGGCAGTAGCTTTAAGCAGTGCGTAACGATTGAAAAATAATAGTTGTCCAGTTTGGAGTTCGAGATCGACGGATTTAACTAATCGATCGATGACATATTCCATGATTACATTTTGCAATGTAAATCCTTTGTCAACGCGCTGAACTAGCGATAGGCGAATTAAACTGTGCAGGTCATTTTGGACGATCGACTGGGATAACGGTGGCAAAACATCACTGACTAATTCTTCGAGTAATACTGGTTCTCGATCGATTGCCAGCCAGTAGAGAATCGACTGTTCGGCATCGGACAATCGATCGAACTGTTCATCTAGCATCTGAGAAATATCTTCAAAGATTGGATTAGATTCAGATAAAAAATTACTCATATTCCCCCCAAATAATTCTTGAATACAATTTGCCACTAAATTCAATGCTAAAGGATGTCCGCTATAGATATCGGCAATCTTCATCGCATCTTCAGCCGATCCGTCTAATTCGTTGTCTTGTAAAATAGCTTGTGCGGCGGTAGGTATCAGTCCCTCCAGAAATAAACACCGGACAAGTTTAGTTTTTCCTTCTAATTTGGCGATCAATGCAGGCTTATTTCGACTAGTCACAACCAGACAACTCTGGTGTTTTGAAGTGGCAACTTTATCGAAGAGCACGCCATAATCTTCATGTTCAGGTATGTATTGATCGTGATGGCTACCGTTATCCATAATTGATTCGGCATTATCTAAAATGATCAAACATCGAAATTTATTCAGATATTGAACTATGCTCCTAATTTGATTGTTAGTGCTAGTAGGAATATCCAATTCCTGTTGACTGGATAACACTTTAATGAGATCTGTCAAAATCCGATTGAGTGGTGGTGATTCGCGGATGCTCAACCAAATTACATAGTCAAAACTTGGTTGAATTTGTCTAACCAACGCCACTGATAGAGCCGTTTTACCAATTCCCCCAATTCCCAATAAAAAGATCAGCCGATAACCATCATTAATAATCAATTGTTTCAATGTCGAGATTTTATCTTCTCGCCCATGCAAATCGATCTCATCGGGTGCATCTTCTAGATCGACATATACAGCAGGATTAACCAGAGCAATCGGTAAAGAACTGTATTTTTTTTGAGCATCTAAATGTGCTAAAACAACAGATTTAAAGGTATTCTTTTTAACAGGCTCCCCAAACACTTCAGCTAGCAGATCCCAAAGTTTCAATCCTTCATTTTTGATATGTGCTTCACTTCGATAGATATTCAGCGAAATATCAGCATATCCCTTTCGATTCCAAGATCCTCTAAAAATTTCTACGAAGATTTCAGACAAACGCTCTTGAGTTTTCTCGAAAGTTTTGTCATTGACAAATAGCAAAACTTCTTCGACATCTATATCCATATCAAACTACATCCATTAATACGATCTTGATCGATTACCTACTATTAATTTTACAATCACTGTTGCTAACTTATTAGCCCAAGTTACTACCCATAATCTCAGCGGTTAGAAACCGCTGCTAACACTGCAAAGTCAGCCTACGCGGACTGAAATATTAGTCCGCGCAGCGATTCGCGCTCGTCGGGTTTCCCGACGGTTTAGCGGCGTTTTTATTCGGGGGTTCCCCCCGAATAAAAAAACGACAAGACAGCGAATCAAGACAGGCGGACTTTGCAGTGTTAGCCACGATTTTAATCGTAGGCATTCTATAGGTAGCAACTTGGGTTAATTGAGACGAATGCAATCGATCATCTGCTCCAAATCTAGATAGCTATCGGCAGCCTTAATTAATGCTGCTCCAGTATTCGATCTAAAACTAGCAACTTCGACTCGCTTCCCTTGACAGTGGCTTTGCTCGATCACATGTACAAAATCGGCATCACCCGAAACAATGATGGCAGTATCATAATCATGAACCCGCTTGACTAATAACTCCGCTCCCAGTCTGAGATCGACATTGCCTTTTGTCGTACCATCTTGTCGGCGAATTACATCTTGAGCTACTAACTCGATCTTTTTCCGTTTAAGTGCTTTAATAAACTCTTTTTGACCAACTCTCATATGATCTACAGCTATATAAGCAACAGCATGACAATTTGGTGAAGTATCTTTTAGTAAAGCAAAAAGTCTCGTATAGTCGATCGATATTTTCCGCTTCTGTGCCGCACAGTGAAGATTAGCTTCATCAATAAAAATGACAACTCTATCTGTCAAGGGTCTAATTGGCTCTTTTACTGTCTTAGGAAGATTTACTACCTCGATTTCTGGCTGGCGAACAGGTGTCTCTGCTATCAATAACAGCCGATCAAATTGCTCTTGCTGTTGTTGAAATTTTTGTTCCAAAATTGGCAACTGTTCCACTTCCCAAAGGCTTTGTTTATACTGAATCTGGCGAAGTTTGCTCACTATCTGATTGAGACTAGTTTGTATATGAGCATCAGACTTAGTAGGTTCAGGGACGATTTTAGGGGTATTGTTTAGTGTTGCTAGTTTGTCATTCAATCGATCGATTCCAGACTGCGCTTGCGCAACTGCGAATTGATGCTGCTGGGCAGAATGTTGTAGCTTGACACTCTGCCGACGCTGCATTTCAGTAGCTACTAATATGTGCAGTGTCAAGGGTAGAGTAGCAATCGCGGGTTGATGTAATGAAATTGATAGTAAAAGTCCAGCCAGCGATCCAATTGTGGAGATTTGATTGAGGTTTAGATCTGTTGGGAAGTAATGGCGGGAAAGAGCGGCAATAATGTCAGTCTTAGCAGAGATAAAACGGTTGGGAACTAGATAAGTTTTCATGAATTTAATTTCCGGTAATCGATGAGCGAGTCATCTGTTGGGTATGACAATCATCATCTCAAAGCTACCCAGATCTGTCAGGAGGGGTTCGGTAGGAATTTTTAGTCGAAAGTTTACCGGAAAAGTAGGGAAAGGTAGGATCGGTTAATTTAAGCATCCCATCGAGCAGATCCAAAACAACGATACATAGCAGTCGCCAGGATCGCGAGGATAGATCCCCGACTTCTCCGAGAAGTCGGGGATCTGATATGTCCTAAAGGTTCGAGTAAACCGTTGTGCGTAATTGCACGGGGGAACTTGAGACAGAACTTAAATCCCTGTGGCGTTTGGGCGATCCATCGATCGATAGTCACTCGATCTGGAGTAGCATAAAAGGTGGTATTCCCTTCGACTGCGAGGAAATGATGGCTATATACGCGCAAAAAATCCTTCGATTGCGTCTTGGGTGGATAAACTTCACCTACCCACCCAGGATAAGACCATACAGCACAACCGATTGAAATAGGCATATTTTTAGGAAGATTTATTGATAATCTTGCTGGGGATTGATGCCACCAAGATGATTCATCGGCCAAAATCTAACTGTTGCTTTACCGACAATTTTGTCTTTGGGTACAAAACCCCAATAGTGACTATCGTAGCTATTATTGCGGTTATCACCTAATACTAAATATTGACCTTTGGGGACGATTCCATCGGCAGTTAATTCGGTACTGCTCCAATTGTATTGAGGGGCTTCATCGAGATACTTTTCAGTGATAACTTTGCTATTGATATAGACTTTACCACCTTTGACTTCGATCCGATCGCCTGGTAAACCAATGACTCTTTTGATAAAGACATCTTTGAATTTTTGGTTGCCATCGGCATCTTTTTCTTTTTCCAGTTGGGCGGTAGGCTGGAAGACGACAATATCCCCACGAGCAGGATCGCTAAAACGATAACTGAGTTTATCGACGATTAATTTATCGTCAATTTGCAGTGTTGGCAGCATCGAGCCGGAGGGAATATAAAAAGCCTGTGCGATAAACGTCCGAAATCCAAAGGCGAAAACAACACTCAAACCAATCGTTTTCAATGTTTCATTCCAGGGGGTTTCGATTCGGGCAGGATTAGATCGATCTGATTTGGTTTGAGGGTTTTGGCGATCCATGTTAATAGTGGATAGTGGATAGTGGATAGCTAAATTTTTAGAATGGAGTTTAGATCCATTGTTTTTTTGACTTTACTTATTACTTAGTACTTATTACTTATTACTTATAATCCGGCTGCGGATCGATGCCACCAACTCGTTTAATCGGCCAAAATCTCAGTGTTGCTTTGCCGACAATTCGATCTTTGGGTACAAAACCCCAGTAGTGACTATCATAACTATTGTTGCGATTGTCCCCCAATACTAGATAATGACCTTCAGGTACTCGACCATCCTTCGGCCATGCAACGGGATGATCGCCACTAGTTTCGGTATCTGTAGTACTCCAGTCTTGCCCAGGAGCTTCATCGAGATATTTCTCTGAGAGAATCTTGCCATTGATGTAAACTTTACCGCGTTTGACATCAAGTCGATCGCCAGGTAAACCGATTACTCGCTTGATAAAAGCATCTTTATAGTTTTCTTTTTCCAGTTGAGGCGTAGGATTGAAGACAACGATATCACCACGGACGGGATTAGCAAAGCGATAACTAATTTTATCAATGATTAATCGATCGTCAATCTGTAATGTGGGCAACATCGAGCCTGATGGAATAAAACGCGCCTCAGCTACAAAACTCCGAATCCCAAACGCTAAGACAGCACTCAATCCAATTGTCTTAAGGGTTTCTATCCACGGATTTTCCGTTGTGGCGGTTGGTGTCGAGCTGCTAGGATCGGCGACAAATTTATGATTTTGCTCGTTACTAGCTTCAGGTTCTGGAGTAGTCTCAGATTCCGATTGAGGCTGTTCGTAATCCATAAGAATGTTTGAATGGGATATAAATTAAGTGAATGAGTTTAAATTGGGCGATATTTCGAGTGCGTGACGATCGAGATCGATCTCATTTTAAACTACACGTTGGCGAATGTCTCTGGGGGCATCAATTTTCAAACAAACACCACGATCGTACTGTAAAATCTTACTCAGATAGCAAACAATCAGGCGATCGAATCTAAATTTGTTGGACGATCGACCAAATCTTGAGCAAAATTGTCCTGACTATTAAATTATACTGCCCTTTATTTGAACGATCGAGTATGAACGTATCTTCTTTGCTAATCCGTCATGCTCGGATCTTACTGGCTGATGGTAAATGGTTGACTGGCGATGTTTTGGTCAGAGATGAGCGCATTGTTGAGATTGCCGCTAATATTACTACTACTGATGTGAGTAGAGAGATTGACGCAACTGGGTTGATTTTGTTGCCCGGTATCATCGATCCTCAAGTCCATTTTCGGGAACCAGGTTTGGAGCATAAGGAAGATCTGACAACAGCTAGTCATGCTTGTGCCAAAGGTGGGGTGACATCGTTTCTAGAGATGCCCAATACTAATCCATTGACGATCACTCAAGCCGCGCTGGATGATAAACTCGATCGAGCATCCCAGAAAAGCATCGTCAATTATGGCTTCTTTATCGGAGCGACTCCGGCGAATCTCCCAGACATTCGTTCTGCGACACCTACCTGCGGCATCAAGGTGTTTATGGGTTCCGCGCATGGAGATTTGCTCGTTGGTACTGCTGCCGTTTTAGAACCGATTTTTGCCCAGGGAGATCGCTTAATTGCCGTTCATGCCGAAGATCAAGCCCGCATCAATCAGCGCAAACAAGAATTCGCCGGAATTACCGATCCTGCTATTCATTCCCAAATTCAAGACAATCAAGCTGCTCTCAATGCAACGCAACTCGCGCTAGATTTATCGAAAAAATACCAACGGCGGCTACATATCCTCCATCTCTCTACAGCGGAAGAAGTCGAACTTCTGCGCCAAGATAAACCAGCTTGGGTGACTGCCGAAGTCACTCCCCAGCATTTGGTGCTAAATACCGATGCCTATGCCAAAATCGGTACCCTCGCTCAGATGAATCCACCCCTGCGCAGCCACCATGATAATCAAGTATTATGGGCAGGATTATTGGATGGGACAATCGATTTTATCGCCACAGATCACGCACCACATACATTAGCGGAAAAAGCTAAAGGCTATCCAAATACGCCATCAGGAATGCCTGGAGTCGAAACAGCTCTACCCGTGATGTTAACCCAAGCCGTCGCTGGCAAATGTTCGATCGAGCAAGTCTCAAATTGGATGTCTACCGCTGTCGCCAAAGCTTATAATATCCCCAATAAAGGCTCGATCTCGATCGGCTATGATGCCGATTTAGTATTAGTCGATGTCGAAAATTATCATCCCGTAGAACGCAAAGATATCGTCAGCAAATGCGGCTGGAGTCCTTTTGAAGGTTGGAATCTGACTGGTTATCCAGTTTATACGATCGTCAATGGCAATATCGTCTACGAAAAAGGTGCGATTAGATCGACAATCAAAGGCAAAGCTCTAAGATTCGATCGAAGTGCTTAAACTAATTATTAATTATTAATTATTAATTGGTTTTTTATGATGGTGATTTAAACCCGACTCTAAAAAAAATCCACCCAAGACCGCACTTTTCGCTAAACAACTAAACCACCATTCACTCCAGATATCTAATTTAACACTAGAGAAGAAGTCGCTCTTTGCTGCTGCTGTTCTAGTTTATTTTGCTTATGAGTATTCAAATCATGACGATGATTTGAATTGTAAATACGATTAGCTACAATTATACAAACAAATCCAATAATTATGATTCTTTCACAATAATCTTTTAAATACTTGTTAGCATTAACTCGCTCCAAGAGCAATGTAAAGGGTTGAGGCTTCATCGTTCTTTATTATTTACCTCGATTATGCAGTACGATAAAGCAGTTGAGTGTGATATCGATCTCAAGTATTTTATGGAACTTTATTACAGCATTACGTCACCTTGCGCACGAAAAGTTCGAGTGCTGATTCTAACTAATTAATAGTTGGTTGACAAAGAAGGCTAAACCCGCCCCTGTCAAAGGAACGGAGATATTATCAAAACCCCATTGAGCGATCGATTCTACGGCTGTAGCGGCAATTGCTACCGGAATTCCGACTACCCAAGTTTGCCATATATTACCTTGAACGCTAAATAAGATGATCGACACGATCGTATAACTAACTAGTAGCATGGTTGATGTCCCTTCCCAGCTTTTGGTATTGCCGAGAATAGTATAGGGATGTCTGCCAAATTTCTGGCCAATAATTGCCGCTAATCCGTCACCCCAAGCCATAATCAGAATGCCAATTACCCCATAGTGAGGCAGATTTAGATGCCAAAATATCGCTGTCAATATTCCAATACTGACACTATAAAAAAATGTACCTAAACTCTTGCGCCCAACACTATTTACTCCTGGTAAAATTGGGAAACGGTAAGAGAGGAGTGTGATAATCCCTGCTAATACCGCAGAGGTAATTCCCACCCAAGCAGGTAGTTGGAATAACCAAGCAATCAACATGACATTCCCCGTACCGATATGCACCACTTTGCGGACATGTTCAGGTTTGGTATCGGTGCAACGATGTAACAGTTCGGCAGAAATCACGATCGAGCCAACATATGCTGGAACTGTAGCAATTCGTAACCAGAGAGTGGAGTCAGCAACAAATGTTTGCATTTCAATAGTTTAATGTCATGAAAAAAAGTTTAATCCGATCGATCCGCATTTACCAACGATTTATTTCTAGTTTATTACCACCTAGTTGTCGATTTACACCAAGTTGCTCTCAATATGCGATCGAAGCGATCGACAGGTTTGGTACAATCCATGGTGGCTATTTAGCAACCATGCGGATTTGTCGCTGTCATCCCTTTCATCCTGGTGGCTACGATCCCGTTCCCGAAATCCCTAAAGATTCAGAGTGAATAGTGAATAGAGTCCCCCAGTCCCCCAGTCCCTCCGTCCCCCCGTCCCCATGAAACCTTATCGTCAAGTACCCATCCAAGAATGTGGCGAACCATTAGTAGCAATTCCCTTGCGGTTGTTTGCGGTTGAGACACCTCACCCGTACATGAAATGCGGTGCAGATTATGAGGGTAAGTCACCTTATTATCTCCGTCAAGGGGTACTCGATCGAGTAATTCAGGCACAGGAGCGATTGCAACAATTACATTCTGGCTGGCGGATCCAAATTTTTGATGCCTATCGTCCGGTCGAGGTGCAAGAATATATGGTTAATTATACTTTTCGGCAGGCAGTAGCCGATCGAAATTTAGACCTGGCTAAACTCTCAGATGCAGAGACAGCGGCAATTTTTCAGGATGTATATCAGATTTGGGCGATTCCGAGTTTCGATCTGGAGACACCACCACCCCATAGCACTGGAGCCGCGATCGATATTACAATAGTCGATGAAGATGGAAAAACGATTGATATGGGTTCACCCATCGATGAAATGTCGGATCGATCTTTACCAGGACATTTTGCCAATTCTGAAGATCCCGTAGAGCAACAATATCAGCACAATCGGCAACTACTCGATCGCATTATGACTGATGCTGGATTTCGTCGTCATCCAAGCGAATGGTGGCATTTCTCGATCGGCGATCAACTCTGGGCATGGTTAAATAATCAAAGCGATCCTCAGCACCCAATTCCAGCTTATTATGGGAGAGCTGTTTAGTGAGTAGTCACTGAATAGCTGTAAAATAAATAACAGCTAACAAATAACAAATTCCATGAGTGTCTTTGTCCTATTATTTAATGCGCGAACTGATAACGAGGGAATTTATTCAACTCAAGTTGGCGACAGAAATGTGATCCTCATGTTTGAACAAGAGGATGACGCAGTGCGTTATGCGGACCAATTAGAAGCAGAAGATTTTCCCAAGCCGACAGTCGAAGGGATCGATCCTGAAGAGATCGAAGAATTTTGTCAAGACTCTGACTATGATTGCATCTTGGTGACTGCCGAAATGCTGGTAACGCCACCTTCGCAGAATTTGGAAGAAACAGATTGGCAGCCAGAAGGACGCAAAAAATCTCAAGCTGATGACGATAGTATCGATCTCGAAGCCATGCGGAAACGGTTGGAAAGACTACTCTAATCGGCATGTTTAGGAGCTATTTCCCAAGTTTTTCGCACAGCGATGACTGGTAGGTACGAACAACGGCAGGATTTAGCTGATACACCGATTCCGCTAGTTGCCAGGATTCCAGTATTGCCTAGTTGGGGACTAGAAGGCTTTCTACGTGCCCTATTTGAGCCATTAGGTTATGAGGCTTCATTTTCGCCGATTATCCCCTAGTTGATAAGCATTACAATGACTCAATCGATTCTTTCATTTCCTTCGCCTAGCAATGATTATCATCGAGAGCATATTGCGATCATGCTGGAGAACTTAAAGAGATGGACAAAATACGATCTGATTAAAGACTATGGATTTTCGCTAGAAACATTGAGCGAACAAGTATTCAATGCGGACTTCTATTTGTTAAGCCATAATACTGAATCAGATCCAGTTTTGACTTATGGCAACAAACAAGTACTAGCACAATGGGAAGTGTCATGGGAAGAATTGATAACTATGCACTCTAAAGATACAGCAAAACCGATCGATCAATCAGATCGATCGATCGTCATGGCACAGGTAAAAGCACACAATTATATCAATGGCTATAGTGGTATACGTGTCAGTAAGACCGGAAAAGAATTTCAGATTTTAGATGGAATTGTTTGGAATTTATTTGCAAACGATGGCACTTTTTATGGACAGGCTGCTTGGTTTAAATCAGTAAAAAGCAACGATAATTTATAATATCTTCCTATACTTTGCTGTTGCCAAAATCTGATTGTCCCCAAATTTCAGATAGTAAATTATCATCATTATCTCCCATCATTAAAGCGGTTGTCCAATGATGGGGGATAATGATTCGATCGATCCAGCCGCGTTCGTTGGCAGTAATAGCAGGTTGTTGTTTATATGTATTGACAGTTGTTTGAAGATACAATCTTAGCTCACTCAATAATTCAGGAGTAAAATGTGAGTGTAGTTCCGTCTCAACTAGATATTTTGCAACAGCAAATACGACTTGATAAATGCAACATTTTTGATAAAGCTGAAGACTAGATCGATGCTCTTGCAGAGCAGTTCCGCCAATATTAGGTGTGCTTAAGCCCTGCAATAATAGCCCAACCCAGTGATGAATATAATCTAAATCTGCTAAACCTTCTGCTGTTACTAAAAGTTCTAAATTTAACTGGGATTGGGGTGTTTGAATCTCGTGTCTAAACCAATCCCAACAAAGTCGCACAATTTGGTTAAATAGATGCTGATTATCACTGCTAAATTCATGACGCTTGCTAAATTTGTCGCTCTTCAAAAATGCTTGAAATTCAGGTAATTCAGCTTCTCCGCTGGCAATAAATTCGATTTCTTTGACTGGGATCGTTTCAAGAATAGATATCTCTACTGAACGATTTTGGGCTAGTTCGGCAAGTTCGGTAGAGATGGTGCCACCACTAATTCGATCGCCTGCCAGGACATCCGTTTGAGCTTGTTGCAGATTTTCTAAAGCTAACAAACCAATTTCATTTATTCGATCGGGATGATCGGATATTGCCGCAATAATTGCCTGATTGATTGCCAGAAAACCAGGTAGTTCAAAAGATTCTGCCAAGCTACTACATGTGTCAGTAACGCGATGCAAACATTCTGCTATTTGGCGAGAATCATTCGTAGCAATAATGGTGATAACTTCATCGATCTGTTCTTGAATTGTGGTCTCAAAAATAGAAGCAACAATATCAAATCCTAACTCCATCGCTGTCGGCAGGGCAATATCTAGCTCACTCCAATCACCCAATTTTATTTTCAATTGCTCGATGGTTGCTGTCATTCGATCGATAATCGCCTGCTCATCAATCTCGCGATCCATAATTTGAGCATTTAAGCACTCGTCCAATCCAGAATATCCATCTAGCAGTAATGTTTGAATCGATGTATCGATCTCTATTTCTAAATCATAAAAAACTCTTGCTACGTCCTCAAAATTATGAGAAATTAGTTCGATTGTTTTCAAACCTACATTTGCCGCAGCACCTTTAAGTGTATGCAATGCCCGCATTAAATTATGCACTTTGGCGGTGGTATGTTCGCTCGGCAATGTCAGCATTTCATGCTCGATCGATTGTAGCAATTCTGGTGCCTCAGTTAGAAAATAACTATAAGCTTGGATTTGAATCTGTGAATCATTCATAAGAAGGGATGTAATTAGGTAATAGGTAATAGGTAATAGGTTCTCTTGATGATAGGGCTGCAAGTTCAGTTATTCAAACCAGTCTGCCTAATGGCAGAGGATTGAGACCCTTGTTACGCGAACGAGTAAGTATCTACTAAACTCACTATTCGCTAGATACAACACCAATATATTTGTCTAAAGAAGTATCGATGGTATCTTTATTAATTGGTTTGCAGATAAATTCAGAAGCCCCAACTACTTTAGAGCGCAATCGATCGAGTAATCCCTCCTTGCCAGTGAGAATGATAATTGGTGTTTGAGCGAGACTAGAAATTCGCCTGATTTGACCACAAATTTCATAGCCATTAACTTTCGGCATAATCAAATCGAGGAAAATTAGATCTGGCTTATTTTCTAACAATCTTGGCAGAGCTTGAGTCGCATCTTGAATCGAAATAAATCGATAACCAGCATCTGTAACTATCGATCTCATCACCTCGCAGATCTGTGGACTATCATCGATACAAATCACTAACTTGGACGGAATAGACCGCGCTGGCGGGATACTTTCGATCGATCGATATTGCTTGCTATCGGGTAACAACTTACTGCCAATTTTGGGTGAGATTAGATCGGGTAGATCTGTCAGTTCGATGATGCCAGTTTGAATATAACGAGTCAGAGATCGCGTCAATAATAATAGATCTTCATTGATTTCTAGGGCAATTTCTCTCAGTGTTCGCGTACCTGTAATTACCTGAACTAAATTTTGATAAATAATTGGTGTAGTTTGACGATATAATTGAACTGGATGTTTGATAATCGGAGTTTTGTTCGGTGAAATATTTCCTAATTTCTGCATGTGCCACTCTTGCCACATCACTTCCACTCGATCGATTATCTCTTCGGTATTAACGACAATCGGCGGTCGATTGACAAAGAGATCTGGCTGAGATCGAAAAGTCAATTTTTGACCTTGACTGTATTGTAATAAATCAAAAATTGTTTCCTGTGCCGCAGTAGTTAACATGGCGGTGAGTTGTGATGCATCAATCTTGCCTGACTCTACCAAAGAAATTGCCCCCTCGTAATATCCAGAGGTTTTGCGTCGCGGCTCCAAACCTACCCATGCTTGGCAGTTTGCCGACTCAACCAACAATTCGAGTCTGACACTCGCGTTATCAAGATGAGTCCGCAATAGCCGTTGCCACAGTCGATTGGGTTGGGCGAGATCGAGGCTCCAGACAATCTGTCCTTGGTAAAACACGATCTCCCAAGCTTGCCCCGATGCTACTGTAATATCTACCGTACCTGTAAACTCGCCCCAGCTCATATACTGGAGTCTACCGATCGAATTACGTTGTGGTTCGACAGCCATCGAATACTGAAGATCGTTGTTCATTGGGCGGCAAAATAAAGATAGTCAAGGCAGTGATGTTAAATACTCAACAATTGGGATGTCTAGTATAATTATGGTGACTAATTTTTAAGAGTCTTCATTAGTATTCCCTCGGAATCACTCAGTACGCTATCATGCTCAATTAACATTAGCGATCGCTATTGAATCAAGATTGATGAGTGCCAGGTTCACATTAGGAGTTGACGTGTTAAAGTTATTCGCTAGGTTAAGGGACATATCCGGAAAATTGCCACCAGTCGGGGCAAGAAAACCTCGCGCCGCTCGCCAATCACAACCTGGTGCTAAGAATTTGGCGGGTGAGAATGTCGAATCGCCAGATTCTGAACTGAATGGATTTGCAAAAGGTTCGGCTGCGTCAACGCCCGATCTTCCCGCTTCAGATAGTTCGCCCAGTTTAGAGCCAGACGATGCCCAATCATCGACGCTCGTCACCCCAGAGACAGGCGACGTGACGACAGCCGAAACAAAATCTGGTAGGTTAGCCACCAAAAAAGCTAAAAAAAGCAGGAGTCCCATCCTTCTGGCTGTTGGTAGCACTGTTGTTGCCGTCAAATCGACAATGGGAAAAGTTGGTTCTAATCTTGCCAAACCATTCCAAGGCGAAAAACCACTCCAAAAAAATCGACTATTCTGGGCTGGTTCCGGTTTAGGCTTAGGCGTATTTTCGCTGGTTGGCACCTGGTTATTTGTCGATCAAAGTGTCACCCAGTACGCGCCCAAAGATGCTCTCAGCTATGTCCGTCCTGGGACGATTACCATCAAAGGTGTAAATGGACGAGTTTTGCTGCAAACAGGAAATGCTACTCGTGATACACTCAAATCTTGGCAGATGCCTGACAAGCTCAAAAAAGCCTTTGTCGCAATCGAAGATCGTCGCTTTTATGAGCATGACGGCGTAGACTACAAAGGTGTCACGCGGGCAATGGTGCAAAACATTACTTCCCGCAACTTAGTCGAAGGCGCGAGTAGCCTCAACCAGCAGTTGGCGCGGATGGTATACCTCAATCAGGAACGGAGTTTCTGGCGCAAACTACGGGAAGTTCGCCTAGCACAGAGATTGAATCAAGGATTGACCAAAGATCAAATTCTCGAACGGTATCTCAATCTCGTCTATCTTGGCGAAGGTACCTATGGAGTCGCCGATTCCGCTTGGGTATATTTTAGTAAAAGTGTAGACCAACTCAGCCTTGCAGAAATGGCTACCCTAGCCGCCATGCCACCTGCACCCAATAAATATTCACCATTTGTCAATCCGCGATTTGCCGAGCAACGCCGGAATTTGGTACTCGATCGGATGTTAGATGCTAAATTTATTACAGCATCGGAAGCCAGCGCAGCCAAAGCCGAACCCCTCAAACCCAAACGCAGCCCGATCAAACGGGAAGAGCAACAAGCCCGATATTTCACCAAATATATCGAGCAAGAACTCCCCCAACGGATCTCCGCCAAAGCCATCAAACAAGGTGGTTTGATCGTCGAAACCACCCTCAATCCCGAATGGCAAAATAAAGCCGAAGAAGTCGTCAACTCCACCGTGCGCAGCAATCGAGGTTCCTTCGGACAAGCCGCAATGGTCAGTATCGACCCCCGCACAGGCGGGATTCGCTCGATGGTAGGTGGCACCGACTTTGAAACCCACCAATTCAACCGCGTCACCCAAGCTAAACGCCAACCAGGATCGACATTTAAACCTATTGTCTATGCTACCGCGATCTCCGGCGGCATCAGCCCCAATAAATCCTATCTAGATGCCCCCTTCGATGTCGATGGTTACAAGCCCAAAAATGCTGGTAAACACTTCAAAGGTCAAATCTCGATGCGGGATGCCCTCGTCAATTCCGTCAACATCATCGCGATCAAAATTCTGATCGACACTGGTTGGCAACCCGTCATCGATACCGCCCACAAAATGGGGATTGAATCCAAACTCGAACCCTTCTATTCCCTCGCTCTAGGTGGATTGGAAGTTAACTTACTGGAAATTACCAGTGCCTATACCACCTTTGCCCATCGCGGCATTCACAACCCAGTTCACGGCATTACTAGAGTCATCAACCAAAAAGGTGAAATTCTCTATCAAAATAAACCCGCACCCACCAAAGTATTTGAACGCGACACCAACGCAATTATGACCTGGATGATGCGTGGAGTTGTCAATGAAGGTACGGCAACCTCCGCCCAAATCGGCCGCCCTGTCGCGGGTAAAACCGGAACCACAGACAAAGAACGCGACCTCTGGTTCATCGGCTTTGTCCCCCAACTCGTAACTGGAGTATGGCTAGGTAACGATAATAACCGCCCAACGGGAAACGCTAGTAGTACCGCTGCCTACGCTTGGTCGCGATTTATGACCACTGCTGTCAAAGAGTTTCCGCCTGAGGAATTTCCCCCACGCCCCGACAATCTCAGCGGGCGCAAGCCAGAAATTGCCCTCGATCCCATCCATCCTCGCTATCGACGAGATCTGCCGATGCCCAAGGACGGCGAGAGAGTTGATGACAAAAATGCTGATGACACGGCAGATAGATCCCATCGCTCCCGTCGCCATCGCTCGGAGGAAGCCAGTACCAGCTCAGAAGGGACTTCTCGCCGCTCCCGTCGTCATCGCTCGGAGGAAGCCAGTACCAGCTCGGAAGGGACTTCTCGCCGTTCCCGTCGTCGCCGTTCTAGTGAGGAGTAAGTTGATAGTTGTTGGCGGTAGCGGAGCGTTTGCCTGTGCCTAAGGCAGGCTAACGCCAAAAGCAATAGCCTTTCCGTAGGAAGATAGTTGATCAAATATTCCCACACTCCCTGCACCATCAACTCGTGGACTTTGCCAGCTATCAACTATGGTCGCAATTTGAACCTGCTTTGGGTTGGGAGGATACCCACTGTCAGATGCAGCGGGGGTGGCGATGGACTCAAAAAAAATCATCTATCAGCGAAATTCAGGGATTGTCAGCCCAAGAAACAATTTGGCAAAAAGTGGGAAAATTAGCACAACAAGGAGTGTATGAATTTCATCAAAATCCCCTATGGCTAAAACATCCACGGGGATGCGAACTAGTTGCCGACAGCTTATATTTATATTACGAGATTGCCGTGGTACGCGATCGAGTGATGAAAATTCTCCACCAATATCAAGCATCACCATATCTACTAAATCGCGACATTCTCATCCTCAATCGCGGGGACGAACAAATTCCAACACCAATCGAGATCCAAGTTGAAGGTGATAGTTTTCAGTTATTTGCAGCGTTTGATTGTATTATTCAATCGCCAGATTGTCAAATCCAGATTATTGATTTTAAAACAGGAATAGCTGATTTCGATCGTCGCCAAGCAGATGTATACCTTTTAGCTTGTAGCTATCTTTATCCCGATCGAAAGGCGATCGCATCCTTCTATAATCTAGAGACGATGACTAGCTCCGAAGTCATTACCGCTACCGAAGATCGTTTAAACGAGATTGCCCATAAATTAGCCCAAATCGCTAAATTACACCAACAGCAACTCCAAACATACCAACTGGATGCGGATTCCTTCGATAGCTTATTTCCCGCTCATCCTGGTAGTCACTGTCGATATTGTCCTTTTAATTACCGTTGTGCTTACGCAGGGTGACAATTAGTTAATAATCGATCGCCGGATGGGTATACTAGGCAAATAAGATCACTACTGTAATTAAGCTTGTCAACTGGTTCAACTATGTCTTTACAACACCTGCAACCATTTCAAGTAAATCCAGATCGAGTTAGTCCTCAAGAAATCGCTCGATTGGTTGATAAAATTAGTATAAATAGTAAGGTGGGTGAAATTCATGGATTGTTCGATCTAAATATTTCTCTCTGTGCTCACTTACTTAAACACGCATATATTGACTACAATAAAATTTATTTTTTATCGACTAATCTAATCTTGAATGAGCATAATCGTCCTGATTATATTTGTGGCTGCTATCATCCCAAGAAAGGAATGATTTGGTATGCGATTATCTGTGCTGGGCCTCAGGAACAAACTTGGGATGACGACCTCCAACTGACGGCAGTAGCTAAGAAATCATTTGACAAATTGAATTACTGCACTAGTAATTTGTCGAGAATTCTAACAAGTAATAAATTGGCTAATGAAGTCGCTCCCGATTGCATCCGTGGCTTACTAATTATCGGTCAGGATCGAGAGTTTTTTGGCAATCGGAGCAAACAACAACGGAAAAGAGATCTAAACAAAGATTCATCAATCAAGCTCAGAACTTATGGTGCTTTTTTGCGGAAATTTGGCAGCCAAAAAAATCAAGGTTGGTTGACGACTAAAATCAAGCATCTTTTGAATCGATCTCAAGTTTCGTAAGGATGGACGATTGAGCGTTGCTGAATTGATGTATGATTTACTATGTCTTGAAAAGAGCAACGCCGGAGATTGGCGATTGGCTGTGAACATAATCAAGTCAGAATTTGTTAAAATACTAGACTCGTGAACACATTTCAATCTTTATGACAGTCAAACCAGAATGGTTGCGGGTAAAAGCACCGCAGTGGGAACGTGTCGGTAATGTCAAAGACATTCTCCGCGACTTGCAGCTCAATACTGTCTGCGAAGAAGCTTCTTGTCCAAATATTGGCGAGTGTTTTAGTGCTGGAACCGCTACTTTTCTAATTATGGGGCCTGCGTGTACCCGTGCGTGCCCTTACTGTGATATTGATTTCGAGAAAAAACCGCAAGCTTTAGATCCGACTGAACCGATTCGATTAGCGGAAGCTGTCAAACGACTCAAACTCAAGCATGTCGTGATCACCTCTGTCAATCGTGACGATTTACCAGATGGTGGTGCTGGTCAATTTGTGTTGTGTATCGAGGCTGTACGTGCCCTCTCACCCCAGACAACGATCGAAGTATTGATTCCTGACCTCTGCGCCAATTGGCAAGCCTTGGAGACGATTTTAGACGCAGCTCCCGAAGTTCTCAATCACAATACCGAAACTATCCCCAGATTATATCGCCGCGTGCGTCCTCAGGGTGATTATCAACGTTCGTTGGAAGTGTTGGCTCGATCGCGTGCCTACCGTCCGAGCGCGTATACTAAGTCAGGCATCATGGCTGGTTTAGGCGAAACCGATGAGGAAGTTCGTCAAACCATGCGCGATCTCCGAGCGGTAGATTGCGATATCATCACGATCGGTCAATATCTCCAACCATCAGCGAAACACCTCACCGTCGCCGGATTTATCACTCCACTTCAATTCGACGAGTGGCGGATATACGGCGAGGAAATCGGCTTTCTTCAAGTGGTTTCCACTCCCCTAACTCGTAGTTCTTATCATGCGGAAGAAGTTCAGAAATTGATGATTAAATATCCACGGTAACGTCAAAATCATTAGTAGGGGCAATTCATGAATTGCCCCTACTAATGATTTTGACTCCAAAGATTATTTAATAACAAACTGCGTATATTTACCACCCAATCCTTCGACGATCGATCTAGTATTAGAAACTAACATCTTTTGATAAGTTCCCCCTGAACTACTGACTTCCCCCAAGCCATCAGCATAGATTTCCTGAACTGACACCTTCACTTTTGCCGCTTGAGCAACAGCTTTAATCAATTGTGGATTCAGACTTAATTCGGCATAAATAGTCGGAACTTTGGTTTTTTTAATTTTATCTACTAATTCCTTTGCCCTAGCTGCATTTGGCTTTTCCTCTGTACTCACTCCTTCCAAAGCATTTACCGGAATTCCATAAGCTTTTGAGTAGTATCCTAGAGCATCATGAGTGGTAAATAAAATCTTTTGATCAGCCGGAATTGTATTTATTTGCGTTTTAATCCAGGTATCTAGCTGCGTAATTTCTGATGTTAATTTTCGTGTGTTTTGCTGGTAAGTCGCTGCTTGTACTGGTACCAATTTTTCTAAATTTTCTTCAATTACGGCGACAAGTTTAGCTCCATTTTGAGCATTGTGCCAGACATGCGGATCTATAGTACTTTTACCATCTTCCTCGAATTGCTGCGGTTGAGGTACTGCTAGTTCATGTACAGCTACTTTTGGAGCTGGATTGGAGCTAGATTTGATGGCTTTGATCAGCTCTGGCTCAAGGCTATAACCACCATAAAATAATAGTTTAGCATCCTCGATCGATTGTCTAGCTTCTGGCGTGAGTTTATATATATGAGGATCGCTACCAGGAGTTAATAGACAAACCACCTCAACTGTACTCGCCGCAATTTGTTTGGTAAGATCGCACAATATGGTATTCGTTACGACTACTTTGAGATTTTTAGCCGCTGCTGCGGTGGGAGCTTGACTAGGATTGGAATTAATGGCTGGTGCTTTACAGCCAGTCAATAGTCCGAACATTAGGACGATTAGCCAGAGGCTAGGCTTCTGCGCAGGCAGCGGCTCCGCCAATGCCGACGATATCACACTTGGATAACGACAGCCAAATTTTGGGCTGATGTAGCCAGTACTAATTTTCATGACGGGGATTTTGCCTCAATAGAGTATGATGTTTGCATTAAGCTAAAGTATTTTTCCTGATCGACAAGCGCGGTGATAATCATTATCATTCTTATAAAATAATCTTAGATGTTCAGCATTTTGTTGTCAAACGCGAGCAACAGCTTTTGCGTTAAACTTAGCTATATCTTGGGGAAGAGCTACGCCAATGACTAAAATGCACTTACTACACAAACTATTATTACTAGCGGTACCTGGCTCTGTGGGCTTGGGTGTCATCATCGCGTCAGCGAATACATCTCCATCTCAGCCACAGATAGCCGAAATGCCGACGGAATGGAAAGTCCAAACAGTCGAGATGCCGAAACTCGATTAAAAATCAATTCATCAAGCATTTTTAGATCGCCAAAAACAGTTAAAAGATCGTAATTTTAGTTGTGATTGCAATGGTTGTAGATTAGCAGCGGCTCAAATGGGAATTACGATCAATTAATCCCAGAATCATAGTTAGACGAGTAAAATAAAGATAGTACTTTTTGGAGATCATAATGGCAAATAACAAATTGACACTATTGGCTTGCTCTGGATCTATTTTAGCCTCAACCTTATTTGGAATGCCTAGTCAGGGGATGCCATTATCTAGCTTCGGTGATGGCTCCCAACGGATCGAACGAACTACAACTTCAGAGCCAAGTCAATCCGAAGAAATAACTACACCTGCGAGTTATGAGAAAAGATTAAAACAGGCTGCTGTAGACAAATTCGGCTGTGGCTGTACGAATTGTGTCAGCAGCATTCGTCAATTAGTTTGATCGGGTACATTATCTGTTTAATACTAGCATTAATTTTCTGAATGTCCGATCGAATCACAATTATTGGTGCTGGTGCTTGGGGTGGTGCATTAGCGAACCTGACACAAATTAATGGATCTGAACCGACAATTTGGTCGCGAAATTGTGGTCAAATATTATCAGAGTCGATCGACAATCGAGTGGCGATTATTTCAGCGGTATCAATGTCGGGAGTTCGCGCAGTCATCGAGCAATTGACAGGATTTATTCAGCCGCATCAAATTATCGTTACAGCGACGAAAGGATTGGATGCTCAAACCAATTTGACACCCGCACAACTGTGGCGAAATGCTTTTCCAAATAATTCTATTGTCGTATTATCTGGGCCAAATTTATCGTTAGAAATTCAGCAAGGATTACCTGCTGCAACGGTAGTGGCAAGCCAAGATAGTGTTGCTGCTAATAAGATTCAGGAGATATTTTCTTCGCCTAAGTTTCGAGTCTATACTAATGACGATCCTGTTGGTGTGGAAATTGCTGGAACAGTCAAAAATGTGATTGCGATCGCGGCTGGTACTTGCGATGGTTTACAGTTAGGTAATAATGCTAAATCTGCTCTATTAACGCGGGGATTAGCCGAGATCATTCGGATTGGGCAATATTGGGGCGGTAAGCCGGAAACCTTTTATGGCTTATCTGGTTTGGGCGATCTTTTGACTACCTGCAATAGTCCACTTAGTCGCAATTATCAGGTTGGTTACGGTTTGGCTCAAGGTAGAACTTTGAGCGAAGTTTTAGGAGATCTAAAGGGAACAGCAGAGGGCGTAAATACGACGAAGGTATTAATTCAGATTGCTAATCAGCATCAGATCTATATGCCAATTACTGTATTAGTAGATCGATTATTGCAAGGTCAAATTACCGCTCAAGCAGCAATCATATCATTGATGTCACGCGATCGAAAATCAGAATATTAATTAATCTCCAATCTCCAATCTCCCAATGGGTCAATCACCGGAAGATTCACAAAATCTAGCAAATACGATCGATAGTTTTAATACTATCCAATCCGAGCGAAATTATCAACAGGCTCAGGACACTTTGCGGCGGATTTTGGTGAATCTGGATTTGAGCCAGCGGGAACGATGTGGATTAGAATCAGAGATTGCCGAATTAAGTGATATGCTGATTAAGCTCGATCGAGCAGTATTTCAAGTAGCTGTGTTTGGGATGGTAGGAAGGGGTAAATCTTCACTCCTAAATGCGTTAATCGGACAGGAAATCTTTCAAGCTGGTGTCCTACATGGCGTGACGAAAGAGCGTCAGCAGGTAGTCTGGGAAATAGATAATTGGCAAGATGAATTTGATTTAGATAAAGACACTCCAGCGACTTTGCAAGAACCAATCGAATTTATCGATACGCCTGGAATTGATGAGGTAGCAGGCGAAGAGCGTCAACGACTCGCGAATCAAATTGCGCGTCAGGTAGATTTAATTCTGTTTATTATTGCAGGTGATATTACCGAACTAGAATTACAGACACTTTCCCAACTGAGAACGGCGGGTAAACCGATATTATTAGTATTTAATAAAGTTGATCGTTATCCCGAATCTGATAAACTAGCTATATATGCCAAAATTCGCGATGAGCGCGTGCGCGAAATCCTCAGCCCAAATGAGATAATTATGGTAGCCGCCGCACCAGTTGCCATGCGTGCCGATCGACGCGAGGATGGCAGTATGGGCGTTAGCTATCATCCTGGTAAGCCTGAAGTCGCCGAACTAAAATGGCGCATCGTCCAAATCCTTCAGCGCGAAGGTAAATCATTAGCCGCCCTCAATGCGATGTTAGCAGCCGATCAAATCCAGAAGCAACTAATCGATCGCAAGATGGATAGTCGCGATGAAGCTGCCAATGATATTATCTGGCAATCGGTGATGACTAAATCGATCGCGATTGCCCTCAATCCGATTACTGCTGCCGATATTATCGCAGGTGCCGCGATCGATATTGCGATGATTATTCGATTATCCAAATTCTATGGTATCCCGATGACTCGATCGGGCGCAACTGGGCTGCTCCAGACGATGGCAATCGGCATGGGCGGGCTGACGATCAGCGAATTGGCAGCTAACCTCGGATTGAGTGGAATCAAAGGCTTGCTCGCCATTTTCGCCCCCGCTACGGGCGGAATTAGTATTGCACCCTACACAGCAGTCGCCCTCACTCAAGCTAGTATTGCGGGAGTCTCCACCTATACAATCGGACAAGTTACCAAAACTTACCTAGCCAACGGTGCATCCTGGGGCGACAATAGCCCAAAATCTGTCATCGCCCAAATTCTTGATACTATTGATAAACATTCGATCGTCGAGCGCATCAAAGAGGAGTTGGGGAGTAGGGGGTAGTGAATAGTGAATAGTGAAATAAATATTTGCACGTTGAAGATCATATCCCAAACATACCCCTTCCCACCCAACAAATAGACTACGCACCATCACCGTTACCAACTAAGAACCCATCCACTATCCACCAATCACTATTCACCATCCGATAGAATGACTATTTTTGAACAATCAATTCAAATCAAAGCCAGCGCAACAGTAGTGGATAGATGTATCACCGATTTAGAATTGATGCAGCGATGGCTCAATCCTGCGCTCAAATGCGAACCCATTGGCGAATGGGGGACGGGTGTTGGGAGTAGAAGTAAATTCACGATTCAAATTCCAGGCATCAAACCGACGTTAAAAAATGTGGTATTAGCGCGAGAGCCTGGTTTAATTATTTGGGGATTCGATGGATTTTTTAAAGGTAAAGATCGCTGGGAGTGCGAACCAAATGAGCGTGGTACAAGATTGATTAATCGGTTTGAATTTAATATTCCCAATCGACTAATTTCATGGGGATTCGATCGATTTGCAGCCACCTGGACAAAATCAGATATGGAAGCCCAATTACGCCGCATCAAACGAGTAGCCGAAGAACTCCACCAAAGCTTCGACGACTAAAATACTATTCACCATTCACTAAACCACTATCTCCCAATAGATTGCAAAAAATTTAGTGAAGTAGCATCCAATGTACCGAAATGGATTGCGCCAGCAACATTCCAATTTTCCAGAGATCTAACTAACCAAGGAACCCCCTTGCACTGAGAAGATTCATAGTGAGTAAATAGCATCGATAATCTACTCTCTAATAATGGTTTTGATTTTTGGCAAATCAAAACTATTTTAAGTAATAAGCCAGTGGTGAAAACAGCACCCAAATTACTAACCAAATCGATAAATACAAAATGTTGAGGATTGCTCGGACTTTCCACAACTAAATAGTTGAGGACATGAGTACAAGTTCTGAGGATTGCTAGCTCATCGATCGGCTGCCGATCTCGATCTGGTAAAATACCATCAATGGTTTTATATAATCTGTCGTTAAAACTGCGATTTCCATAACCACTGTCCACTCCAGCCACTATATATTCATATAGATCTCCCTTGAATTTCTTGATCGTTGGTTGCATTTGCAGCCGAGACACAAAACCGCGAGATAAGTCTTGATAGCTATAATTGCCTTCAGCTTTACCCGCAAATTGACCGAATGCCATTCCCAATTCTTTGGTAGATAATAACGTAGGATTGGCAATCGGTGGTAAATTGTTAGCAGCCTCTCGACCAACTTGAGCTTTAATTCTCGATCTTCTCACCTGATAGGTGAGATAATGTGATAAGTCGGTTTCTTGCTGTTGACGTAACTCTCTTTGCACCCGCTTAATCGTCTCCACATTCTCAAATGTGCGTTCTTCTGAGACTAAAGAGTGTTGATACAAATAAGGATAACGGGTAATTAATGTACCGAGTGGTCTTTCTTCGATAGTATCCTTGTTTCCGGTAGTGCCATTGAGCACCTCATTCAATCTTCTGAGCTTGGGATAGTCTTCACTCTTTAGATAGGATTGCAACAATTGACGTAGACGACGAACAATTCGAGAATATGTCATCCGCACATCATTGAGACTGCCGAGCATTTTGACTAAGCTAGCAACTGCGGCATGTCCCGACGGTTGCATTTGCCAATAATTTACGAGAATATAACAACAGCGGTTAATTACTAAGGGGAAATTCTGTTCGGCAGTTTTTTCAAATGCTAATGTTTCAATCGTTGCCCAAATCTTGCTATCACTATAATTGACACCTTCAATAAATAGACTCCGAAATCTGTCTAATACTTTGCCAGGTGTCTCATTTTTAACGACATATAAAAAATGTTCGTAAATAATCTGCTCGATGCCACTACCGACTTTTTTGCCAACCGCAAACATATTTTATCTCCATCGCTATTTATCAAAAATAATTACCGTAAGTTATCTGAGTAGCCGCCTTACGGAATAGAGATCCTTGCGAGGAGAATATAATCTGCAATAATCAACATGGGACTCTAAGATTGGGTAAATTATAGATATGCGGTAGATTTAGTCCGATCGTATCCAAAAGTTGAGATAGTTACTGTGAGATCGATCGCTAGTGTACCCAGATCTCACTCTCGATCGATCATTTTCAGGAAATTTCTACTTTATCTCTGTCCCGATCGATGATACCTTGGGCTGATAAACAGGTAAAAGTGCAGATAATGGCTCAAGTGCAACTAAACACCATCCAAATGGGTAATCGTGGTTATCCCCTATTGATGCTCCACGGTTGGGGACAAAATCTCCAATCCCTGCAACCGATGGGCGAATTGCTAGCACCAATAGCAAAAGTGCATATTATCGATCTACCTGGTTTCGGCAAATCGGCACCGCCGCCGTCAGATTGGGATACAATCCAATATGCCGATCGAATTTACGAGTACTTGGAAGCAGAAGGGATTGAATCTGCGGATATGTTGGGACATTCTTTTGGTGGGAGGGTATCGATTCGCCTCGCACACAAGTATCCTCAGAAGGTGCGTTCGATTACGTTGATTAATTCTGGCGGTTTACAGCGGGTAAGTACGCTCAAGCAATCTCTCCGCCGTCAGTGGGTGCGGAATATGCGAAATGCTTTTAAAATTTCGCCGCTCTATCGGGATGAACTGCTGACATGGCATAGTCAGAATTATGGTTCTCGCGATTATCTCAATGCAGGCGCATTAAGGGGAACTCTAGTTAAGACGGTGAGTGAGGATCTGACGGAGATTGCCAAACAGATTCTAATTCCGGTGCTGTTGCTCTGGGGTGAGGCTGATACGGAAACGCCTGTAGAAATGGGACATCGTTATCATAGTCTGTTTCAGCAGTCGGAACTGATTACGATCCCAAATCGGGATCACTTCATGTTTCAGACTGAGGGTTCTCATCTTTGTTCTTATTATGTGGATAAGTTTTTGGCTAAATTACCAGATGCACGCTAATTCTATTTGAGTTGATGCGTAGTCTGTGATACCCCACCCCAGCCCTCCCCTTATAAAGGGGAGGGAGCCGGAAAGCTCCCCAAGGGGAGCCGGAAAGTCCCCCAAGGGGAGCCGGAAAGTCCCCCAAGGGGAGCCGGAAAGCCCCCCCTTGGGGGCGTAAAGCCCCCCCTTTATAAGGGGGGGTTGGGGGGGGTAACGGGACTACGCAGAAGACAGATAACGCTAGGTTGGGCGGGTTTTGTTTGTAGATCTCTGGTAAAAACACAATTATTAGCATAAACCCGCCCCTACAGATCCTCATTTTCACGATACTGCTAATGCTTACTATCATCTGCCTGACATTGATTTCTGCTGCTACGATTATTTTTTTCACCCGTCGAGGATTGCGGTATCTGCGGTACTTCCAGCAGGAAGAATACAACGGAGCGCGGTTTAAAGATTGGTTCCTCGAAAAACGTACTTTTGATACTAAAGGCTCCTTCATCGCCCTAATAGCTGCTGCTCTGAGTCGATTTGCGACTGGGGGAGATATGGTTATTTGCGTGGTAATTTGTGCCATCGCCGCCGCTATGTTAGTCCTCGTTGGTTTTCAGGAAGAAGATCCGCGCAAGGTGGGTAAGATCAAACTGAATATGACCGATCGATCTACCGCGATTTATCAGTTGGGTTTGGGCTTATACTCGATCGTAACTATCCTGATCATCTCGGCTACTTATGCTTTAGGTGCTGGAGATAATATCTACATCTACTGGCTCATCGCCGTTATTCTAATCCAATCCTCCCCCATCTGGATTGTCGTCGCTAATTCTATCCTCTGGCCGAACGAACTCAAAAAACAGCAAGCATTTCTGCAAGAAGCCAAAGATATTCTCGCCGACTATCAGCCATACACGATCGGGATTACCGGAAGTTATGGTAAAACTAGTACCAAGTCCATTTTAGGTAGTATTCTCGAATCGATCGAACCAACTTTCTGGACACCTGGAAGTATCAACACCGAAATGGGTATCACCCGTCAAATTCGGGAAAATCTCAAACCTCAACAAGAAATCGCCATCATCGAAATGGGAGCCTATCAAATCGGCTCCGTCGCGAAATTATGCCGTTTCACACCACCAAATGCTGGATTAGTTACCGCAGTCGGCGTGATGCACCTGGAGCGTTTTGGTGGTGCTGAAAATATCTATAAAGCTAAATGCGAACTCGCTCAAGCAGTTCCCACCGATGGACTATTAGTCTGCAACGGCGACAATGATGGAGCGCGGAAAATGGCGGGAGAATATCCCAAAAAAACTACCCTCCTCTATGGATTAGAACCCGAAATTGGACACCTCGATTGCTGGATGTCAGATATTAACGCCAGTATGGAAGGCACAACCTTTACCATCCATTGGCAAGACAAAGAATATCCAGGCTTCACCAAACTGCTGGGAGTTCCCATGCTCTCCAACCTCGTCGGTTCATTTACCATGGCTTGCGCTCTCGGCAAAGATCCCGATTACGTCATCGCCGCCATCCACAACCTCGAACCCGCAAATAGCCGCCTTAATCTCCGCAAAAACGGTGATGGCTTCATTCTCGATGACTCCTACAATTCTAACCCGATCGGGTTTGCCTCGGCATTAGAAGTCCTCGAAGTGCTCGAAGGTGGACGCAAAATCCTAATGACTCCAGGGATGGTAGAACTCGGCGAGATTCAAGCCGCAGAAAACCGTCAGGTCGCTCTCAAAGCTGCCTCAATCTGTGATTTGGCGATAGTAGTCGGAGATACAAATAAAGAAGCTCTCAAAGCCGGATTACTCGAAGGTGGTTTATCCCCCGATAAATTAATGGAATTTCCCAATCGCGATCTCGCACTAGCCTATCTAACTAGTCCCGAACACAGACAGGCAAAGGATTTGATTTTGATTGAGAATGACTTGCCCGATCTTTATGAGGCAATCTCTAAATTTTGATTGAAGATTGTTGAATATCTCGTGGGAGTGTTGGGTTTCATTCTTCAACCCAACCTACGGATCTACGAACAATAACGTTGCAGGTAATTTTGTCCATGAGGCTGGTTGGTGTGTAGCGAGAAGATGAGCGAAAAAAATACCAGGAAACTTTGGTTTAGCTGGTAATCGGAGCACAGATTTTTACGTTGACTAGAGCCAGTAGGGTAGGCATTGCCAGCCCTTTCAATGTAGAAAATAGCTAAATTTGAACCGCTGATGACATCAGGGTTTAAGAGGTTGACAACAATCGAGCGGTAGAAACATGTCGATGGCTGGAATTAACAATTAGAGGCGGTCGCTTCTTCTTTTCCCCCCTGGTAGCCTTGAGAAAACGTTTCAGATGAACATGGTGGGCAAGGTGCTGTAAAATTGCCCCCATTTGTCCAATTGAAAACGTCTCAAAAACTTGCCAATGAGGATCTGGAATCGAAATCATCATCCCCCGATAAATACCTTGAACTTCATCCACCAAGTAGTAATCAGATAAGCCAGCTTCAATCTTACCAACCCCATGAACACTACCCAAAGCAGCTCTAATAGTTGCCAAAATATTATAAGTAGCAAATGCCATCGCTAATGAGAATAATGCTGCTTTTGGATAAGCTAAAGTTTGAATTTCCCCATTAAAGTTCTCCGTTACTGTTTGAAATAAGGTTTCCACACTCCAGCGGTCGCGATATAGATGGGAAATATGAGCTGTGTCAGCCACAGTCGGCAATAAGTTGGTTAGAATGGCGATCTCGCCGTCTTTGTCTCGTGTTGGCTTGAATAATTTAACGACGATTCTGCGACATCTTAGCGGTTTTCCTTGATAACAGATCTCAATTTCTTGCTCGAAAATATCTCCAGTGTCTATCTGACCTGCCGCCGTTAACTCACTCACTTCTTTCCAGCCTAGTGAGCCATGTTGCCGAATCACAAAGTATGCTGACTGTTCAGCAATTCTGGTCAGAAATTCGGCTGTACAAAAGTTGCGGTCTGCCGTCCAAATTTGATTTGGTTTCACCACTGCCAGTACTTCCTTGAATCGGCTGCGTTCTTGTGCATGTCCATCTTCAATGGGAAATATATCTACTACCAATTTAGAGATTGGGTCTAATACTACGAGCATTTTTCCTGGTAATGCTTTTGCCGCAAATAACCGAATGGCATCTAATCGATGGTCTGTTCCCGCTATACAGTTTCCATCCACTATTCTCATTTCATATCCTGGACATGGATGCGGCTGTTCTCCACCGATGCTTTGAATGATCTGTTGTAAGTCCTGCGCGGTTTCTCTGACTAATGCTTGACTTACTTCTATTTCCACTCCATTGAGCTTGTTGTATAGTGCCGTTATACTGACACTCAGCTCGACTGCTTTGGCTTTATAAGCAGCGTTAACTGATTTTTGAATGCCACACACCACCAGACTCATTAAATCTACTTGGCTAGAGAATAGTAAATCTCTTTGATATTGGACTTTGGCATGTGTGGTAAATAGTTTATCCATCCGGTCTGCCGCAAAGATTCGCTCCATTAGCCCCCTTGCCATGACGCTGACTGGACTCATCTGTACAAATTGGTCGAAGATGGAATCTAGCATTTTGACACCCAGATTTTTTGAATATGTGCAAGAATACACCTGAACCTCTGCCTACTCTTGTTTTGAAGCAGCCGACCCTTCTGTCACCCTTCTGTCACATTGAAAGGGCTGGGTAGGCATTGCCCAACCTACAACCCAAAACTATCAACTATCAACTATCAACTAACTTATATTCCTGGTGGTAAATCCTTCTGAGCGTAAGGCATCGATCGACGGAGACTATCTACAGCATACTGGATCTCTTGACTGGGATCGATTGCTGTCCAAACACCATCAGTTGGTGTCCGCGTTTCAAAATGTAAGTGCGGTCCAGTCGAGTTGCCAGTGCTGCCTACTAAGCCGATGACGGTGCCTTGGGCGATCGATTGACCTGCTTGGACAGATACCTTGGAGAGATGCCCGTAGAGAGTCTGCTGATTGTCACTGTGTTGGATAATCACGGCGTTACCATAGCCGCCATTCCAACCAGCGGAGACAACAGTACCAGCTCCAGTGGCGAGAACAGGTGCGCCAGAGGGTGCGGCAATATCTACCCCAGAATGAAAACGACGACTACCAGTTAATGGATGCGTCCGCCAGCCAAACCGAGATGAAATGGAAGCTGGAGCCGTGAGCGGATAGATAAATGCCGAAGAGGACTGATGAGTTGTATTGTCGATCGAATTAGTAGGCTTTGATAGCGGTGCTGTGTCAATCTTAACCGCTTGAGGTGATTGAATCTGAGCTTGTCCTGGAATTAGTTGAGTACGGGGTGACGGGACGGGAATTTCTACGGAAGCTTCTGATTCGTTCTGGGCTGGCATCGCACTAATTTTATTGCCATCTTGAGAAATAGTCGCTACATCGCTTGAAAAGACATCTGTTTGAGTGGTACCTATGCTCGTCATCGACTGCCAGACTTGAGCATCCACAGGAGCGGGATTGGCACGATTATTCGCCACCAATACTGGAGCTTTTAATATATTATTCGCTACTGGAGTTTGCACAGTTGGGAATGAATTTTGTGCGTTTGTAGTCTGAGCACCCAGGAAGGCACCAGTAATAATTAAAAAACCCAGAGAGATGTTTGTGCTCATAGATACATGGAGATCGGTGTAAAGTAACAGTCAAAATTCAAAAATTAATTTTGAAGTTAGAACTGCTTAAGTATAGCAATATCTTAGCCCAACATTTGCGATTTTCTTAGAATAATGAGATCGATCTATTTCGATCCGTTTGGTAGCAATGCAGAATATCTCAGTCGTAAAATTGTTCCCAAATTGAAGACCAATGGTGATTTCATCCAATTACAGAAAAAGCCCCAACTTATCGGAATAAGTCAGGGACGAATCATCAGGGTGCATCTACCACTCCTATATCCACACCTTCCCCACTACTATCAGGACGAAATTAGATAATTTTCAGAGATAATGTTAAGTCCGCTGAGATCGTGGGAATGATCTAAAGAAGAGGAATCGAAAAAATCAATTTTAACGAAGGAGTGCATCATGGCTACAGTTAAAGAAGCGATCGATAAACTGATTCAATCGAATAGTGACGATACTAGTGTTGTGAGTGGATTGAGTCGGCAAATCATCACTCAAATGAATGATTTAGAGCCTAGTATTCTCGTCAACTTTGAGAGCTTGCCAGGACTGCAAACTTCGGTAGAATCGCGTGTCAACTTTTATCTCCAATCTACGGCGAAAGAGTATCTACGGGCAGCTCTGCGTGAAAGTCTCCGCAAGAATACCAGCGTAAAATTGAAGGTTAATTCAGCTTTTCGGAGTACGGTACAGCAACACATCCTGCATCAACTTTCCATCCGTGCGCCCAGAATCATTCCGCTAGCTGCTAAACCAGGCAACAGCAACCATGAAAATGGTTTAGCGATCGATATTAACGATCATGCTATTTGGCAACATTATTTGGAGGATCATGGCTGGCATTGGTTCGGGAAAGGAGATCCAGTTCATTTTCATTTCGCCGCGCCGACTGTGCGTCATGACATTGGCACTTTAGGGGTTAAAGCTTTTCAGACATTATGGAATAGATTCAATCCCAACGATTTGATGACTGTTGATGGTAACTTTGGTGCTCAAACAGCAGCCAGAATGGATCGATCTCCAGTTGGTGGTTTTGTAATGGTTACGCTCTTTCGGCTCGGCGATAGTGGTGCAGTCGTGACACGTATTCAACAAAATTTGATCAATGCTGGATTTGCTACTCCCATCACTGGCACTTTCGACCAAAAAACTCAAGATGCCGTCATCAAATTTCAGATCGATCGAGGGTTGAAAGGTGATGGTGCTGCAGGTCCAATGACGTTGAGAGCTTTGGGGATTAAGCTTTAAGTTCAGTTGACAGTTGTTGGCGGTAGCAGAGCGTTTGCCTGTGCCTAAGGCAGGCTAACGCCAAAAGCAATAGCTTCGATCGATGACAATAGTTGACAGTTGACAGCGGGCACAGGGGGTTAGTCTGTGATTTAGATCGATCCCTGGATAGATTAAAGTACTGGAAAATGCGTAGAAACGATCGAGAGATTTGTTGATAATGCGTTAAGATCGCAACGGGAATTCATCTGATAGGGAAAATGGGATAAGCAGTGGCTAAAAAAAATGTGGGATTAGAGCTACCAGATGCAAACGTAGCTGCGGAATTGGATGAATTGCTCAAGAGTACCGTAGATCCTCAGGCTGAAGCGATAGTGGGTGTCAAACAGCAACGTCAACCGGAAGAGCCAAAACCAGCTTGGACGATCGAAGATAGTGAGAATTTATACCGAATTAACGGCTGGGGTGAACCATACTTTTCAATTAGCGCGGCTGGACATGTGACGGTAGCTCCTCAGGGAGATCGAGGTGGTTCGCTAGACCTCTATGAGCTGGTGACATCGCTCCAACAGCGCAAGTTGGCACTCCCCCTCCTCATTCGGTTTTCGGACATCCTAGAGCACCGAATTGAGCGGTTAAATGCTTGTTTTGCCAAGGCGATCGCGCGGTATAATTATGGTGGCGTTTATAAAGGGGTTTTTCCGGTTAAATGCAATCAGCAGAAGCACCTAATCGAAGATTTAGTTAAATTTGGCAAGCCTTATCAATTAGGTTTAGAAGCAGGTTCTAAGCCTGAGTTAATGATTGCGATTGCCATGCTAGACAACCCTGGAGCCTTGCTAATCTGCAATGGCTACAAGGATCGCGAATACATCGAAACAGCGATGCTAGCGCAGAAATTAGACCAGACTCCGATTATCGTGCTCGAACAAATCGAGGAAGTCGAAATCGCCATCGCCGCCGCTAAAGCTTTGGGAATTAAACCCAATCTTGGCGTACGTGCGAAGCTTAACGCCAAAGGAATCGGACGCTGGGGCGTATCTAGTGGAGATCGAGCAAAATTTGGCTTGACTATCCCTGAAATCATTATGGTGGTCGATCGACTTAAGGAAGTCGATATGCTTGATTCTTTACAATTGCTCCATTTTCACATCGGTTCTCAAATTTCGTCGATATCCGTGATCAAGGATGCGATTGGCGAAGCGAGTAAAATCTATGTCGAACTCGTCCAATTAGGGGCGAATATGAAATATCTCGATGTGGGTGGTGGTTTAGGTATCGATTACGATGGTTCTCAAACCAATTTTCACGCATCGAAAAATTACGATCTCCAAAATTACGCCAACGATATCGTCGCCGAAGTGCGGGAAAGTTGTAACGAGAAAAATATCCCCGTTCCCACACTGATTAGTGAAAGTGGACGGGCGATCGCTTCTCACCAATCCGTGCTAATCTTTGATGTGCTGAGTACCTGCGAAGTGCGGACAGATTTACCCCAACCTAGCACAACTCCCGAACATCAAATTATTCGGAATATGTGGGAAACTTATGAAAGTATTACCCCCGAAAATTTCCGTGAAGCATTCTATGATGCGAACCAATTTAAAGAAGAAGCCTTAAGCCGATTCAAATTTGGTTATCTCACAATTACCGAACGTTCTCGCGCTGAACAACTCTACTGGGCGTGTTGTAAGAAAATCCTCGACATCGCCAAGCAAGCGGAATATATGCCCGAAGATCTAGAAGAATTGGAGCAAATTATGGCTTCAATCTATTATATCAATCTATCGGTGTTCCAATCCGCTCCAGATAGTTGGGCGATCGATCAACTGTTCCCAATTATGCCGATTCATCGGTTAGCCGAAGAACCAACTAGACGCGGTATATTAGCCGATCTTACCTGCGATAGTGATGGCAAAATCGACCAATTTATCGATCTCAAAGATGTTAAACATGTGCTCGAACTTCACCCTGTAGAAGAAAATAAACCCTATTATTTAGGATTATTTCTCGGCGGCGCATATCAAGAGATCATGGGCAATCTCCACAACTTATTTGGCGACACAAATGCCGTTCATATCAAAAAAACCCCCAAAGGTTATAAGATTGAACATGTCGTCAAAGGCGATACCATGAAAGAGGTCGTAGGCTACGTTCAATATGATGCTGAAGACTTGATCGAAAGTATTCGTCAAAAAGCTGAACAAGCACTTCTAGACGATCGCATCTCGATCTCTGAAGCTCAACGTTTACTGCAAAACTATGAACATAGTTTGACTCAATATACTTACCTATCACCCTAACCGATCGACTTATCGTTACCGATTGACACCCAACTTTGTCGAGAAGTTGGGCGTAAATCTTTAGCGGGTGGAAGAGATTAGATCTTTGCTGGCTGCTATTTGAATCACGCACGTATTGCACTAGTATGAAAATATTAGTAACTAGCACAGATCCGAGAGTACGCACAAGGGGCACCCTTAGATCTACGTTTAGTAATAGTCTATCTGTATTGGTGCAAGATGTGAGATTAGGGATTTTAGCTTTGCTAATAGTTCTGGTTCGATGTAGGGTTTGGAGAAATAAGCGGAGGCTCCGAGGTTCATGGCTAACATCCGATGTTTTTCGCTGGTGCGGGAGGTGAGCATCAGGATCGGGAGATCTTCAAAATCAGGATCAGATCTGAGGGTTTCTAGGACTCCATAGCCGTCTAGTCGCGGCATCTCGATATCACAGATTGCGGCTTGAACTCTTAGCCCAGCGAAGAGTTTTTCGACAGCTTCTTGTCCGTCTTTAGCTTGTTCGACTTGATAGCCTTCTTTTTCTAACATTGCAGCTAAATAACGACGGACATTGATTGAGTCGTCAATGACTAAAATCTGATGAGCTGATGTTTGAGTGGGTGCGAAATTAATTGGTTCGATCTCTGCGATACAAGTTGGGGGAGTAGCTAAGATCCAGTCACCAAATTGAACTAAATCGATCAGGGGTACGACGCGCCCATCGCCTAAAATAATTGAGTGTCCGAAACCTGGAGTGAGGGGGATGGGACTATCGATCGATCTCATGGTAACTTCTCGTTCGCCCCAGAATCGATCGATCTTAAAGGCGGTAGCTGAGTTGTCTTCGCCGACGACTAATACGGTGGGTTGGGAAATAGTTGGGTTACCTGGTAATACAACCGATCGATGGTTGCGCCCGAAGGAAATGCCCTGCTCTAGGGCGATCAGGGGAATAACTTGAGATTGCCAGGAGATCTGAGTGCCATCTACGGTGGCTAGCTGGGGCTGGAAGTCGATGATTTCCTTGACGCTATCAACTGAAACGGCGAAGACAAATCCCGCCCGTTCTAGGAGCATAACGCGGACGATCGACAGGGAGAAGGGGACGCGGATCGTGAAGGTGGTACCTACTCCAGGTTGGGTTTTGACGCTAATGTTGCCGCGAATTTGTTCGATGTTGGTGCGAACTACATCCATCCCGACACCGCGCCCTGAGAGTTCGGTGAGGCTGGCGGCGGTGCTAAATCCTGGCTCGAAGATGGTGTCTAGTAGTTGAGTTTCGGGTATTTTGGCGACTTCTGCGGCGGGTAAGCCGATTTGTTGTAGTCGATCGCGAATTTGATCGAGGTTGATGCCGCCGCCATCATCGGCGATGGTAATTACGGTTTCGCCACTGCGTTGGCTGGCGGTGAGGACGATCGAGCCTGCGGCGGATTTACCAGCAGCTAGGCGGGTTGCAGGATCTTCGATGCCGTGATCGAAGGCGTTGCGGAGCAGATGGATTAGTGGATCGTTGAGTTGTTCGAGGATGGCTCGATCGATTCCGGTATGTTCACCGACGATTTTGAGGTTGACAGATTTACCAAACTGTAGTGATAAATCGCGAATCAGACGCGGGAAGCGTTTGACGACATCGGCGAAGGGGAGCATCTGGGTGCGGGTGACATTTTTTTGGAGGGTGCGGGTAGTTTGGTTGAGGCTGCTAACGGAGCGTGTCATTTCTTGGAGACTTAGCTCGATGTCGGCGGTTACTTCTTGCAATTTAACGATCGTTTCGATCTGATTTTGCGAGACTAGATGGAGATCGTTGTAGCGATCCATTTCGAGGCTATCGAAGCCCTGAGGGGAATTGGTGGCGGCGGTGGGAGTCATCCCTTCGGTGGCGGCTCTGTCGTACCATTGGCGAAGTTCTTGGTTGGATGATTCCAAGTGCTGCATCCGGTTTCGCATCAAGCCTGTATAATTTTGGAGTTCTTTGAGGCGGAGATCGATCGCATTTCGTTCGAGGATTAGTTGTCCAAAGACGTTATTAAATTGGTGCAGATATTCAACTGGTACGCGCACTGTTTGGCGGTTGGCTGCGGCTGTGGGAGTTGATGGGGTAATTGTGGAGATGGTGGGTGCAATTACTTGATCGTCATTACCCCGAATTGTCGGTAGTTCGGGGAGTTCAATATTTGCTAATTCTGAGAGTAATTCGAGTGATGGTTCTTGCTGAAGTAAAAGGCTGGATTGATTATTATCGTCCCAATTAGACTCGAAAGTATCGGAGAATTCTGGCAGATCGAAGGCGGCTAATTCACTGAGTAATTCTGTTGGTGCTTGGGTTTGGATTAATAGATCTGTTAAGCCAAATTGAATATTATCATCTGAATCAGACTCGAAAGTATCGGGAAATTCTGGCAGATCGAAGGCTGCTAATTCACTTAGTAATTCTGATGGGAGCTGAATTTCTTCGAGTTCAAGTGAGAATTCTTCTTCAAGTTCTAAATTGACGATCTCTGAGTGAAATAGAGCTAGATCAATCGATTCCAATTCAGTCGGCTCATCTCGCCCAAACAGGGCGGAATTAAAGAAATCCTCGGTTGGAGCTTCTACCCCGACGAGTTCGAGCTGTTTCGGCGCGGGTACTCCAGTTAGTTGGGTGGGTATTTTATCAAATCTACCCAGTAGTACTACTGAGTGAGATTTGCGCCAAACTTTGATCGCTTGATGGGTGAGGGAAATGACTCGATCTATTTCGATGTTTTGACTCTGACTTTTTACCGATTGACATAGCTCGACGAATCGATCTAATTTAGCCATCCGCCCAAAGTCGCTCAATTCATTCGCCGTCGCCTGTAATTCTTGCCGGAGCTGGATTGGGGCTAGATTTTCAATTTGAACTTCTAGTAGATCTAAAGCTTCCTTAACGCCACTTTCAAATAATAAGATGCCTGGATCGATATCACCCTCTTGAGATAATAGCGCGTCTTCATCTTCGGGACGTAAATCGCCTAAATGCTGGCGCAATCGATCGAAAATCGGTTGCGACTGAGTAGCTAACCACTGCTCATCTACCACCCCGCCTTGACGGTGCAAATCACCCACCATTCGCAAGCAATCTACCCCCTGTAATAAGAGCGTTTCCATGTCGGTACTAATCGATTTGGAATGATATCTAACTCGCAGAATTTTGAAGAATTCTTCAAGCTGATGAGCGACATTACTTAAGGGGATAAATCCCATCATCGCTGCACCCCCCTTGACGGAATGGGCAGCACGAAGGACTTCGTCTAGCTCTTGGGGGTTGGGAATTGTATTAGCTAAACCGAGCACTGTAGCCTCGATTCGATCGCAACAATCTTCTGATTCATCCAAGAATTTGAGCGGAATTTTTCGATCGTTATCCATCACATTTATAGGGGGAGATTTGGCTTGGGGTGAGTTCAAAGACAATCGATTTTTGCTAGTGGGGTTGGGCGGGTTTTGTTTGAGATTTGTTAGTACAAAGCAATGATTTCTAGCATGAACCCGCCCCTACGAGATATCTGAATGGTTTAAACTTGGAATTGGGCGACTTTTTCTTCGAGCTTCTTGGCAACTTGAGAGGTTGCTTGCATCGAAGCAGCCATTTGACTGGAGAAAGCCGAGCGTTCTTCGGAGGCTAAGGTTACTTGCTGCATTAGTTGCGTCACTACTTTTGCTGTCTCGGCTTGAGAGACAGTCGCGGTGGAAATCGAACTCATAAGGGTGTTGATTTCTTGGGATTTTTGGAGCATTTGGTTGAGTTTTTGCTTGGTGGTTTCGACGGAGCGAGTTCCGTCTACGACTTGGGTGGTACCTAGCTCCATTACTTCGGCGACATCTTTGGTTTCGGCTTGAATTGCGGCGACAATTTGGGCGATTTCGCGGGTAGCAGCGGCGGATTGCTCGGCTAGTGCGCCGACTTGCTCGGCGACGACGGTGAAACCTTGCCCTTGCTCTCCGGCGCGGCTGGCTTCGACACTGGCGTTAATTGCCAGGAGGTTGGTTTTGAGGGCGATTTCTTCGATGAGGGTGACTACTTGGGAAATCTTTTGGGAGGATTCGCCGAGTCGTTTCATTTTCTTGGCGGTTTCGCCGACGGTGGTGCGGAGACTGAGGATGCTATTGACGGTTTGAGTCATCGCTGCGTTACCTTCCTGGGCGACAGAATAAGCATCGTTGGCGATCGAGGATGCTTGATTGGCATTGGTAGCAACGGTTTGAATCGAATCAGTCATTTGCTCGAAGGAGTTAAATGTGCCGCGAATTTCGGCGGCTTCGGAGATGGCTTGGGCGGAGAGTTGGCGGATATCTTGCTGGTTGGAGCCGAGGGAAACGCTTACTAGCCCTGTACCTTGCTTAACTTCGATCGCGATATCTCTCAAGCTATCAATGACGGCGTTAAATAAATCGGCGACTGTACTTAATTCTAATGAGTCCAAACTCGCCCGTACTGTCAGATCTCCGTTTGTCGCGCCTTCGATTTCGGTAACTAGATTAAAGATGCCGAGTTCTAATTCTTCTCGTTGTTGGCGTTGCTGCTCGACTTCTTGCTGACGAGCCTGGAGGTTAGCATCAACGTTTTGCGCCATCTGATTTAAGTTGCGGGTGAGTACACCAACCTCATCTTGACGATCGTTTTCTTCTAATCTTACGCCAGACTGTCCTGAGGCAATTCGATCGGCAAATTGAGTCAGGCGACGAATCGGCTGGGAGATCGATCGATCTGTCGGAGCCAATACCAGTATCCCCACTACCAACAGCAGAATCCCCCCACCGATGCCATAACCTGTAAAAGCGATCGTTTGGAGGTTGAGATCTACTTTCGTCTGTGGTTCGCCCACATAGGCAATTCCAATCGGTTTTGCAGTAGTAGGATCGAGCTGTTGGTGTCGATCGTACAACGGCGCGTAACCCGTCAGATAATTAATCCCAATAATATTCGCATCACCCAAAAATACCTTACCTTGCTTCAATACCTTGTCAGCAACAGCTTTCGAGACTCTTGTACCGATCGCCCGTGTCGTTTTATCTGCATAGGGCACATTGGTACTCACCCGCCAATCCTGGGCGAATAGAGTCGCTGTAGCCACCCCTGTTTCACTCTTGAGTCGATCGACAAGATCGTAATTGCGGTTGACTAATGTTCCCACAATCGCCGCCCCAACCTGTTTACCATTCACCCGAATCGGTTGCACCGACATCAGCACAAACCCCACCTTACCGCCATCAACATCAAAAGTCCCCTCTGGATAAGGCTGTTTCAACTCTGGTAAACCTTGAGTTACTTGCGATCGAATCCCAATTCCTGCTTGTTTATCCAGCCCTAACCGTTGCAATGACTGGCTTTTAATCAATTCTACGCCGGAGAGCGATCGAGATTTTGTCAGCGCATCTTGAATAATTCCAATCTCGCCCAGCTCAATCCCCGTTTTACTCGGTACAGGCGTAAACTGAGTTGCAGCCATTTTCTCGGTAGGTAACGCCGAATACTTCGCGAAATCATCCCGCACCATCTGGACAGATTGGGCGATAGTTTGACCTTTACTATTTATAATCAAATAGAAACTAGCATTAGACTTCAGCTCTTGTGCTGTCTGAATAAATGAGCTGAGTTTAGCTTGTTGGGCAGTAGTCGCACCCGCATCATCTAAATTAATCCCCGCCGCAACCACCGATTGCGCCAAGATATGGGAGCTGTCTTCAATCTGGCGCGTTTCAGATTTGACAGACTTATCCAACACCATCAGTTTGGTTTCCAAACTATCCTTGAGATCGGTGAGTGCTGAGGCTCTCGCCAATCCCACAATCCCCTGGGTGACTGCGATTGTGGGAATTACGGCTCCGGTAACTAGGAGGGTAGTAATTTTGCCACGAATTGACAAGTTATTCCAGATCCGCGCTGGTTGTTGCCACCAGGATCTAGATGCAGGGGTGATTTCGAGCAGTTGGGTGGGTGATGGTTGATTGTCAAAGTCGTGATTGGTGTTCATTGTTTTTTTATAGGTAGATAAATAAATAGGGCTTGCTGAATAAGTCAATAAAATGGCATTCAATTCGATCGATCGAATTGAATCCATCAGCAATTAGGAGCCGATCGGCATCAGTTATAATTTTTATTAATCATCCAAACTCAAATATCACAAAAAAAGTGT
>JANYDE010000131.1 GCA_025359915.1 Chamaesiphon sp. 336R_metabinner_41
TCCCAGCGACGAATCGTATCTACGCTCACCGCTTTCAATTCTGCTAGCTCACCAATGCTGATTAGTCTATCCATCATTTACCCAGAATCAACTCGTTTAATTCTAGGTAAATCTATATATTATGGCAACTGTCAGCAACCCTTTACCCTTTACCCTTTACCCTCTAAAAGGATACCCTCGCAGTCATCTCAACTAACCAAGGATGTCCCCACCAAAATAAACCGACAAATGCCACTACACCGAGATAGGCGGGACGGAGGAACTCAATTAGTGCTAGTTTCTGTCTGCCGTCTAGCACCGCCTGGAAGGGGACGATCGAGGTGCGCGCCTTCACCAGTTCATATTCTGCTCCATACCGCTGTCCCAGGCGATAATCGCCATGCCAGACAGCAAATAAATGATGGAGCATCAACCCAATTGAGGTGACTAAGGTAAAAGTGCTTCCAATCCAGAGTGTGTGCGCGACACACCAAATTAATTGTCCAACCATTTGGGGATGGCGCGTAATTCGCATGATCCCTGTCTCATAGATGCGAACTTGGGGTTTGACGACAGCCGCGACTTCGAGCAGATTGAAAGTAGCTGGATAGAGGAATAGGAACGAGATAAATGAGAGGATCCAGACCAGAGCGGGAACACCTGGAACGCCCTGCACCTGCCATAATTGCCAACCATCATAACGGTGATTGAAGAAATAAATAATCAGGATTGTCGCAAATGGAATACTGACTAATGCGAAGATGACACGGTAAAACCTCGCGCCGATTATACCCTCTCCCCAGGGGCGTAAAGCGGCTAATCCACTATGTACGATCGCAAAACCGAGTAATAATCCCAGTATAATCCCGTGGCTGATTGTCAATGAATCTAAAGGCATTAGCTAATAGTTGAGGTAAATAAGGGAATAATAGATAGCAGGATCGAAGTGTGTTCTTTTGAGCATTGCCAACTCCTGACGACTCTATGCAAATTCTTCTATAAATCTATGTTAGAGCAAGCTGCTGATGCCTTAAATCGTCAGGATTACAAAACTGCTGCTAAATTAATCGCTCTTTTAGTCGCAAATAAGTCAGACGACCATCAAGTACAACTTTACGCGGCAAAATTGCAAGAAGCAACTAATAAACTTGATAATGCCCTCGAAATTTATCGGTTGTTGCTTCAACACGCGATCGATCGTAAAATTACGACAGAGGCTCGTCAAGGGATCCAACGGATCGAGGAAATTCAGACAAAAATTCAGGCGAATGCTTTAGCTTGCGCTAGAGCTGGAATTGAAGATAATATCGAGCCAGGATTTTTGGTGCTCGAACCAATGTCTCTAGAACAAAAGCAGCTAGTCTCTGAGAGATTTGCCACGATTATGAATCTAGATTCTTATAGTGCTAAACTTCAATTACCGAGTCGAGGTTGGCGACTATATCGAGTTGGCCCGATGGGAGAATTAGAATTTTATCGCGACCAACTTCTGCAAGCAGGTATTCTCTGTTTTTGTGTCTCTCAAGCTGACACCCAGCAACTGTATACGTTTGGGGTTAGTCATTTTCAGTCTTTTTATCCTAAAGCAACAATCGTCTGTATGGACGATAAATCCGAATTACGCACCTTTAATTTTAACTGGTCGGAGGTCACTCAGATCGTGACGGGAATGTTGCCGATCTTTGAAGAGGTGGTGCAAATAGATGCGCACAATCGCACTCAACGCAAATCCAGGACGCTTGACTATGTTCATGTCTGCGATTTACAATTGCGCGATCGACGGAGTATTTTTAGATTGTGTTCGCAGACTTACGATTTTTGTGACTACAAACAGCTCATCACCCAAAATCGGAGTCAGTTTACTGGTGATTTAAGCACTCAATTAAGTGGCGATTTAAGTGGCTTATTAAATGGTCAACGCATCCCTTCTACTAGTCGTGACAACTGGAAAAATCTCATGTCACAAATCCGCGAACAAGTCTCTGAAATTCCAACTCAAGGCAACTTTACCCCTTTTGCAGAAACCGCCATCGGCTATCCAGAGTTGATGATGCGGATCGATCCACATATTGAATTGCTACGTCGCGCTGATAGTCATTGGGATCGAGCTTTTCAGCTCTATAGCACTCTCTCCATGTGTCGAGATCGCAACTCGCAGCTAAACTAACACCGCCGATCCTCAGATTGCCGCTAATACCAGTCACTAATTCTGCTACAGTAGATGAACGATATCTAAATCATTAGAAAAACTTTTAGTTCTCATCAAGGAAATAAATATGGACTTCGACTTTCGACTTCTGATTGTCCTTGCACCTCTTGCTGCCGCAGGTGGTTGGGCGATTTACAATGTGCTGCCATCACTTCTCAAACAAGTTCAAACGCTGATGAGCAATAAGAACTAGTTCCGACAATATTTTAGCAGGGGCAATGTCTTGTCGGTTTTTTTATTCGGAGGGAACCTCCGAATAAAACCGCCGCTTCATGAATTGCCCCTACTACTAAAAGCCCTAAAACACTTCTAATTGGTCGTTTCTGAGCCAAATATTTGGAGTGGGTACTTGTCCGAATTTGACTAAGGCGTAATCACCTCGCAGATCTAGGACTTCACCCTTAGTTTCAAATAAATATTTCGGGAATCTCGCATCACTAGCTTTTGCTTCTAGACTATTTGCTAGCGAACTTGCGATCGCTCGAACTGAATCTCCTTTTTTTACTGCCATGATTAAAATGCTAGCTGCTGCGATGGTTAGTTATCAGAATACAGGGGAGAGCGTAGGTTTTACCCAGCAATTCTAAATTTTTCAACGTCTCTTCAAGGATAATCGATTGTTGTTGGTAGGGTTGGGCGGGTTTGTTTGACAGTTATTTGAAATTAATAATGATTCCCCACCTTCCGATGATGAACTGCCGTCAGCGAATCAGCCTTAGCCACCCGCCCGATATCGACGGTACTATAGACAATCCAATGATCGTCGCCTTCCATCCGGCTGACGACTTCGCATTCTAAGTAGGCTAGCGAGTCCGCCAAGATAGGACAACCGTTAGAAGCAGGGTAAACCTTGATATTCGCAAATCGATCGGCTCCAGGCGGAAACCGTTTGAGGAAGTGTTTCATCAGGGGCTGATAGTTGCCCTCTTCTAAGATATTTAACACGAACCTGTCACCGACATGCATTAAGGATTCGATCGCGCGATCTTTGGCGACGGCGATCGAGATGCCAGCAGGTTCGACGCTGGCTTGAGCTACCCAGGATGCTAACATGGCACTGGTGGCTTCGCCGCGTTTGGCGGTGATGATGTAGAGTCCGCCACTAATCCGTCCGAGGGCTTTGTCGAGATCGTTATCAAGGGATTTCATCTGCTTGATACTACGATCTCGTGTTAGCCATTGTCCCAGATCTGTACCTGCTTCTTCGCACCGTTGGTACGTATTTTCAGTGGGAGCTACTTCGATCCGAATTGGCTCGAAGGCTTCGCGCACGCCGATTTCGCGGAGTTTATTTCGCAGCAGGTAGATAGATTCATCATCGCCACCACCGGATTCAAATAGTCCGAAGTTTTGTTTGGCGTTAATTGCGGCTAGAATTGTACTGACTAAGGCTTGGGTTTGAGTCGCGTCTACACCTGACTGGGGCGGCATTCCAACCACTACGCCAGCGGCGATATTTACTAGTTCGCGCACTTCATGCGGATCTGATTCGCGTAAGTCGATCAGTTCTACGCCTACGCCTGTTTTGGCGATACCTTGTCCGATCGAGTTAGCAATTAAATCGCTATGTCCGTACTCGGAGATGTAAAATACCACTGCCATCGTTGTAGCTTTGGCTTGGGTTTGACTCCAATCCTGATACCGTCCGACGAGTTCGGTGATATTGTATTTTAATAATGGCCCATGTCCGGTGGCAATTGTGGCGATCGGTGGTAAATCACCCATTCGTTTAATTGCCGCTAATACCGATCGAGCATTTGGCCCCATTAGGCAATCATAATAGGTCTTATAATCAGCATCAAGGATCGCCAGATCGTCATCATAGATCTGATCGTCGCAATAGTGCATCCCAAATACATCGCAAGTAAACAGAGTTTGAGTATGATGGTCGTAGGTTAGCATTGTATCTGGCCAATGCAGATTTGGTGCTGAGACAAATTCTAATTCATGTCCATTACCTAAGTCCAATCGATCGCCACTCTTGACCATCATTTTGTTGTAAGGTTGATGGATCAAGTTATCTAGAAACTGCATCGCTACTTTCACTGCGACGATAGTAATGTTCGGGTTGAGTTGCAATAAGTCTTTTACCAAGCCACTATGATCTGGCTCGGTGTGGCTGATAATTAAGTAATCAATATCAGCGGGATCGATGATTCCCAACAAGGTATCTAGATAAATCTGGCGAAACTTGGCGTGGGAGGTATCTACCAGCGCAATTTTTTCACCCCGAATCAGGAAGGAGTTATAGGTGGTACCGTTTTCAAGTGCAAATTCAATATCAAATCTGTCACGATCCCAGTCAAGCGAACGTAGGGCTGTTGTATCGGCGGCAATTTCCACCGTCTGCATCGTCAGCCGAGTTGGAATTTTCACACTGATTGCTACCATAAACTAACCTCTATATGACTTGCTTTATAGATATCTCCTCTCTATTCTGACTGCTCGATCCCCTGCTTGTAAAGTTACGATCGCTCAACTCCCTCTCCCTCAGTGGAAAGAGACTACTCACCATCACCGTTACACACTAATAACCAATTCACTGTCTTGAAAAGGTGCTCCCTTGGGGAAACCCCAAGACCGCACTTTTCGCTATTCACTATCCACTCACTGAATGTACTGGTGATAAGATATCAGTAACTAAACTCTAAACCTGTAGATATCTTCAGGTATCAACACCCCAAAATTATGTCCGAACTGTGGAAATATGTATCCCCAGGGATTCCTGATGAATTATTTGCAAGACTGCCAGGGATTCCCATGAGTCAGCGGGAGATTCGATTATTGCTGATTTCTGCCTTGAGATTGGAAGCAAATTCAGTCGTGTGGGATATTGGTGCCGGAACGGGGACAATTCCGGTAGAAATTGGGTTAATATGCCCTCAGGGTCAAATTATCGCGATCGAGCGCGATGAGGAAGTGGCAAATCTAATCCAACTTAATTGCGATCGATTTGAAGTCAAGAATGTCCAAGTCGTCACGGGTAGCGCACCCCAATGTCTCAAGCAAATCACCACGCTACCCCAACGAGTCTGTATCGAAGGCGGTGCAGCACTTAAGCCTATTTTGAAGCAAGTTTGGGAATACTTACCGATCACAGGCAGAATTGTCGTGACAGCAGCTAGTCTAGAAGCTCTCTATGAAGTGTCTGAAAGTTTTACCCAGCTTCAGGCGCGGAATGTAGAAGTCGTCCAAGCCGCTGTCAATCGACTCGAAACTAGAGGTACTAGTCGTCGGTTCGCCGCTGTCGATCCAATTTTTATTCTCAGCGCAGAGAAGTTGGAGTAGCGGAGTAGGGCGGTAGGGGTGTAAGGGAGCAACGGAGTACGGGAGTACGGGCATAATAAATACCACACACCCCAACACCCCAACACCCCAACACCCCAACACCCCAACACCCCCACACCCACACCCCACACCCCACACCCCACACCCCACACCCATCCTTCCAACACTCCCGAAATGTCATTACCCCGCGTTATCAGTAGCATCGTAGCGATCGCATTAGCTTTATGTATGTTATTGCTGGGTGGCTGGTACTTTACAATCGGGATGTGTATTATTGTCTATCTCGGTCAAAGTGAGTACTTTAAGCTAGTGCGCGCAAAAGGGATCGAACCAGCTAGCAAAATCACGCTGATTGCTAGTCAAGTGCTGCTCATCGTGGGGGCAATTGGCTCTAATATCGATGATTCTCTGTTTCCCATCGCAGGTACCCTAATTTGCTTTTACCTGCTGTTCCTGCCAAAAATAGCCTCGATCGCGGACATTTCTACTTCGTTGTTCGGGCTGTTTTATAGTGGCTATTTACCCAGCTACTGGATTCGGCTGCGGGTAGGATTGGATCCATTTACTGCACATTCATTTCCGTTTAGCATCGATTGGTCTCAATTTCTGCTAAATTTCGATCTGAGTACTCTGCCGCGTGCTTTTACGATTACTTCGCTCTCGTTCATGTGCATTGCTGCCGCAGATATTGGAGCCTATTTATTTGGCAAATGGCTAGGGCGCACAAGGTTGTCCGAAATTAGCCCGAATAAAACGGTGGAAGGGGCATTCTTTGGAACGATGGGAAGTGTCACTGTGGGCACGATTGGTGCCTGGGCACTCCACTGGCACAACTGGTTTATCGGCGGTGTGGCGTTGGGTAGTTTGATTGGGATGACTAGTCTCTTGGGCGATTTGACGGAATCAGTAATGAAGCGAGATGCTGGAGTGAAGGATTCGGGCGATTTGATTCCTGGGCATGGTGGTATGCTCGATCGCACCGATAGTTATATATTTACCGCACCGTTGGTTTACTATTTTGTTAAGTTAGTTTTACCGTTAATTTAGGGGGGAGTTGGGAGTTGGGAGCTGGGAGCTGGGAGTTCGGAATTTGGACACTTGTGTCCTTCTTTTCCCCCTCCCCCCTCCTCACTCCCCCCTCCCCCCTTATTCTTCATTCCACAATCGCTCTAATTGAGATTGCCAAGCTGACATCATTTCTTGGCGAATATCTTCAGTCGCACCCAGATCTCCCAGAATGCCCTCTGCATAAAACCTGTCGAGTGTTTGCATTGTCTGTGCGAGAGTATCACCACGTTGTTTAGCGATACTAACGATCGCTTTTACCTGTTTGGTGGCAAAGTCCTGAAAGGCTCGATCAATCCCAACTCGCTTGAGATCGATCGATCTGTCGATCGCTGTATTAAAATCTTCAATAGTTAGTCCAGCGACACTATGCTGCCAGACACCCCACAAAACTCCCTGATGAATAGCATAACGAGTCTCTAAGGTGGCATCAAAGTTTGCAGATAGGAATTCCTCTACAAAGGTCATTGCCTCGGCTGCGGGGGCAATTGGCACCAACATGCGAATCCAAGATTGTTGCGCCGATAAAATCATTAGCAGTCGATAGTCTGGCGTATCTACCTGATAAGAGTCTACATCAGCTACTTTTAATGCTGTACCAAAACGGTTAGTCAGAAATGATTGAATATCTTCAGGTGTCACAACGTAATTAAGTAATAAGTAGTAAGTAATAAGTAATAAGTAGGTTGGGTCGAACGATAGTGCAACCCAACAACAGATGGCTACTGTTTATTTATTGTTGCTCTTCTTCTTGATGTTCAACTTGAACTTGCTTCACAGTTTGAGGAATATCTACTTTTTGAGCAGCATCGGGGATATTTAGTTTTTGAGGTTGATAGCTAGGTGATTGAGTATCATCGCCCCACATATCATCATCCAGAGTGAGGATATCCTCATCCACCTTTTCTATTGGTTTTGCGGGTGGATCGATCGGTGTATAGGCAACATCCTGATAGACTTTATTAGCTCTAGGCTGTTCGCGACTGGTATCGTTCCAGTTTTCACCCTCATCCTCATCCTCATAGTACAGCGGCTCGGCTTTGAGCCTTTGAGGTAATGGAGCTGCTACCGCTTGAACTTCTTCCCAGTTATCATCTTCCCACACGGTCTGTTGAACTGGTGGTGCAGCGCGAATTACTGGTGCGGGGGAAGCCATTGGTGTACCCGCTGCTAATTGATTTTCGGGGCGAATCACTGCTGGGCGATAGCTATATTCGTCTTCCCAGGGAGCTTTGCCTAGTCCGATGCGTTCGAGGAAGCCGACGGAAAGTTGTTCGAGACGTTCTTCCGAGCCTTCAAATACGATCAGTCGATTGGGGCCACTACTGACTACTTCATCGATCGAGAATTCATAGGTGCTGATTACATTATCGGGGATTAGGGGCAATCCGATCGCGGCGATAATAATCGAGGTGAGTTTACCATCATCGCAGCTAAATTTAAACCCGCGCACTTTGCCCAGCATATCGCCAGTTTCGGTAATGACTTCGCAGTTAATTAGATTAGTATAAGCTTCGGGGTCGATATCTTCGATCGCATCATCATTGGGCACGAGAATTACATCGCCCATTTTCTCGATCGAATTGAGGAACATATATTTTACCAGTCCCCCAGGTGCCGCGAGCCAACCATCGCGCAAACCCAGTGCCGCGACTTCCCGACTATCGATATCTACGAGTAGATCTTTGACAATCCCTAGCCGTTTGCCAGTGTCTTTGGCGATAACTTGAGTATCGATGAGATCGGAGCGTTGACGAATCAGTTCGGATGTCATATTACCAGATTGGGATGCGGATTAAGGGGGCAGGCAGATAGCTATCGTGATTGTTGGCATTGCCTCGGCGCGATCAGAAGCCTGTGAAAATCAGCATCGATCGACTGCCACTATTTTATCTTGACCGATGCTCCGATCTATTGTACGGGTTCCTCTACCACAACGATCGTTTGCATCGGTTCTAACCGGAAGAACCACACCAGATCTTAGTTTGATGAGCTAGTACTAAGCGGCATAAGTTTAGCCACCATCAGATCCCTCCATCTCCCCTCTAAAATACTAGCTTTATTGCCGCCTAGTAATAAATTAGACAATAATCCCAATCGGTTCAATGTCGTCTGCGGATTGGAATTTGAAGATTTGAGCATAGAAGTAGAATTCACCAGTCAGAGCACGTTTGATATTTGCGGCTTCGCGGAATCCATGTTGCTCGGTGGGGAAGGTGACATAGGCGACGGGGATTCCTTTGGCTTTGAGTGCATCCACCATCATTTCGGCTTGGTTGGGGGGGACGACTTTATCTTCTAAGCCTTGGAAGAAAGCGATCGGACAGGACAATTGATGGGTAAAATAGAGGGGCGATCGATCTTGATACAATTTGGCTTGAGCTGGATAGGGTGCCACTAATCGATCGAGATATCGAGCTTCAAATTTGTGGGTATCTTTGGCAAGAGCAGCTAAATCGCTGACTCCGTAGTAACTTGCTCCGGCTTTGAAGGTATTGCCAAAGGTGAGAGCGGCGAGGGTAGTATAGCCTCCCGCGCTCCCACCAGAAATCGCCAATCGATTGGCATCGGCTAAACCCTGTGCTACTAAATATTTAGCTGCATTGGTACAGTCATCGACATCGACGATGCCCCATTTACCGTCGAGGCGGTGTTGATAGGCTTTGCCATAGCCAGTACTCCCGCCATAATTGACATCTACGACTGCAAAGCCGCGACTCGTCCAATATTGGGTTTTGAGGTTGAGTTGGCTGGAAGCGGCTGCGGTTGGACCACCGTGACTTTTGACGAGGAGGGGTGGTTTTTCGCCCAAGAGTGGCTGAAAATCGGGGTTGGTGGGTGGATAATAGAATGCGTATGCAGTCCCCTCTGTGGTTGGGAACTCGATCGATTGAGGGACTGATAGATAGGCAGGATCGAGATCTAGTTTGGTTGAAAGTTGGAAGATTTTGGTAGATTCTGTGAGAAGATCGATCGCAATAATTTGATTTGACTGAGTTGCGGCAGCGGCACAGCAGTATACTGAGTTACCAGCAGCACGCACGCTAGAAATATCGGTATAAGGAACGTTGAGATGGGTTAGATGCTGACTGAGGGTATTAATCAGCGCGAGGTGCCAAGTTCCACCTTGACTATAGGTACAGACAATTCGATGTTTGCCGACGAAGGCGTAGGTGGACATCCCGAATACCCATTGGGGTAGACTAAATTCGGCATCTAATTTACAGATTGCGGCAACTTTCCCATTATTCCAGCAATAGAGATTGCCCCAACCCGTGCGATCACTGATAAAGTACAAGCTATCATCGTTCAGCCATTGGGGTTGAAATATCGTTTCATTCGCACCCCCAGCAATCAATGTGGGTGCGGAGAGGTAGCCATTAATTACATTGGCAGTTTGTAAGTTGGTGCCATCCCAAGGTAAATTTGGATGATTCCAACTCAACCAGGCTAATCTACTCCCATCAGGACTCAATCGCGGCGCAGCATAAAAATCACAGCCGCCAGCCAGGACAAACATGTCATCTGTTTTTGTCAGATCGATACTGACGATGGTATTCAACGGTTCTAAGTCGCTTGAATCATGATCCTCTTGTACGCAAATCAATCGCCGACGATGAGGATCGATGGTCAAATCGGCATATCTTTTTGTCTTATCATGGGTGAGTTGATGAACTTGATGCGGGTTTTCGCCATCCAAATCTTGAACGTACAGACAGTTATCGCTATTGTTACTAAAATAAACCTGTCTCTCTAAAACTGTATAGGCTGCGCCGCCGTATTCATGGACGCGATTTCGGACGTTATATTCTATTGGAGTGATATCACTAATTTTACCGTCTTCAGTCTGCCGAACAATCACGTTCCGCCCTGCTTCTTGGGGGCGAGATTCCAGCCAATAAATATCCGTTCCATCCAGGACAATCGAACTAAGTCCAATACTATCAGCCACGATCGAATCAGCAGTAATCGGTGACTTCCATGAACCAAAGGGCGCGAGTTTCATAATGACGATCTATGTAAAGTTTGACAGCGACCGTCAATACAATTTAGCACGCACGATCGGGTAAATAGTACCAACAAACAACTCGCTTACCAAGATTCTACCCGATCGAGTAGATGTCTTCTACCGTATATTGGCGGGAACTCAAATATCCCTCGGATGCCAGTGCCATCCCAATACGGTAAGCGCAAAGCGCAGGCTGTGCTTACGGCAGGCTAACGCCAACGCCAACGGTTAGACCTATCTATTTATAGTTTCCGCCTAATAAAAACGCCGCTTCACGCCCGCTCTCTAGGGATTAAGCTGCTCATTTAGAATCTCTATAGCTGTTGAATATATCCATGAGATCTTGTCTATTTCTAGGTACTAATATTGGTGATAGTTGCTCGTAAAATAGAGTTTCGTAAAAGAAGCAAGAGTATCCTCCAAACTTTTTTTTAATGCTCGTACTAACTTGTTGTTCGATCGCTTTAGTCGAAATTGGTTTAGTTCTTAATCCGGTAAGGATACCGATGATAGTTGGAATTTTTGTTTTGATAGATCGAACTTCTGGCTTGGTAAGTTCGCGGTCAAATGCGGTTAAGCTATCTCGGTAAATTTGCAGCACTAACTCATCGATCAGACCTAGATTAGACCACTGTTGCCAATCTACTAAATAACGACTTTTGGAGAAATTCAAAGGATTGGGGGAAATTGAAATGAGGCAGTCGGATCGAATAGATTTGACCGAATTGACAATCTGTTTTAATAATTCTGTTAATTGTAATTCTCTCCATTCATTCCAGTTTAATCGATTTTGGCGATCGAATAGTTGCTGCGTCAATCGATCGTAACCCATCTCCACCGGAAAGCAAAAATGGTCGTCTAATTGAATACCTGCGACGGGATATCTGTGGACAACATCAGCAATTAGATCGACAATAAAGTTACGGACTCGATCGTGACAGGGATTTAGCCAAATATTGGGATCTAGTTTATCATTAGCAGATTGAATTCGTTGGGTATTTCCATGTAGATCCAGCATTAGTAATTCTGGATATTGACGCGCAATCGTCGATTGTGGTGGTACCATTAATCCATACTCAAACCAAGGAATTACGCGGATATTTAATGGTTGAGCTAATTCGATGAGTTCAGCTAATACATCTCGATCGATAAAGGGACTATTTGGTAAGACTGCCGCGCAAGTTAATCCCCGTGCGACATCACTCGGATATAAAGTATATCCCCGCTGCCAAACCGCTGGATAAATCGTGTTAAATCCTAACTCCGCCAACTGTGACAATCCTACCGCCAAATTGTCGCGAGAATTCATTACTTGACTATCAACATTCGTCAGCCAAACAGCTCTAATTGGATCGGGTAGAATCACATCTTGCACCAGTTTAAAAATACTATACTATTACTTAGCGTAGATCCAGGGTACACTCGGATTAGTCTTTATATATTGGGGAAAGATGTGGGTAAATTCATTTGGTGAGACTCAAAAGTTGAAAAAAGACATCCGATCGTTTCCCGTCTCTAAATGGGAAAATGAGGGCAACCTAGTTTGACTAGTTTGCTGGAGATCGACCTTTTGAAGCACTGGCGAACTAGACATGATCGAGATCGTATTCGGCTGTAACTGTCCTGAAATCGAGAGCTGATAGGCACCCAGTGGTAAATCGGCAAATTCATAACTACCATCAACCTTAGCGAACGTCGAACGTTGAACATCTGTACTAGTAAGATTGACTGCGGCTACTTCCACGCGCGGAATGGGTTTACCCACCGCATCGAAGACAATCCCTGTCACAGTATAAATCGGCGTTAAGGGGATCGAAATGGTGGTATAGCCACCGAGTGCCACATTGACACGCACTGAGTCCAGTGGCTTCCCTGCGGCACTCACAATCGAACTCCGCCAGTGTGGGGGTAGATATGCAGAATTGAGATCGATGCGATAACTACCAGGTGCGGTGCGGACTTCGATTCGTTGGTGAAACCTCTCCCCTGGAGAATCTGTTAACTTGTTGATCTGACTGGGATTGAGTACCTTTTTATTGAGGGAAATTAATTCGGGATGCCAATAACTTTCCTCGCCTGTATCTTGGATCCCATTGCCATTGCGATCGAAAAATGCCCCAATCACAATCCCACCACGGGTACGCAGCTCTTCGACGCGCGTAGTTGTCGATTGTTTCCCACCTTGGAGATCGAGGGTAGATTGCAATTCTAGCGAAAAATTCTCACGATTGGTAAAAGCCGAAATCCCCTGATATCTACCCATCAATTGTAACCCTGGGGCGAAAGTAATCCCCAGCCCCGCATTTGCACCCCGCCCAAATCCACTCCAACCATAGCCCAAATCTGAATTAAATACGGTAGACTGATATCGCCAGATTAATTGACCGAAAGTCGTCGGTGTGATCGAAGATGTCGATTGATAATTCGCGACAAGATTTTGAGTACTACCAGTCGCAGATGGTAACTGGTAACTAACTTCGGAGTTGAGACTAATTTCATTCCCCTGTACTCCTAACCGCCAATTCTGCTGTTGATGACTGGCACTCCACCGTAAAAAGGACTTACTATCGAGGGTACCTTGAATATTACTATTGCTATTAGCTGCCAAACTAAAATTATAATTACCGCCGATCGCGACCCCTGACAAACTATCATATTTACTACTCGCTGTAAATTTGGGGGTGAGCTGCCAATTGAGATTGCCACGACTGGAAAACTTATCACTACTAAAATTGGCACTAAAATTCGATGCTGGTTGATAATTGACACTACTGACAATATCCCATCGATCTCCAGTCACCGCCGATATTGACGCTTGCAGCGGTACCCCTGTCGGCTGCCAAAATACTTCACCCAAACCCCGCAGGGCAATTGGATCCGCAATTACCCCCGCACCCACAGTCAGCGATTCACTAATCCCCCGTCGATAAGCCGCCCCCCCCTGCAAGCCATCGAATTTACCGATAAATTCAGTAGCACCCCGATTGTAATTCACCCCCGCTGAGGCAATCCACGCACCAGATCCGACAGGTAATTGACCTGGGACTGTCGTAAATGTCACATCTCGCACTTGTGGATCGGCGGTGAGTTGTCCGCTCGGATATAGCAATAGTCGATAACCACTGCCAAATTCCGCATCCTTGCTTACCACCACATTCTCAAACCGAAAGACTCCCGAACTATCGACTAAAACTTGTCCGACAACTTCCGTACTAAAACCTCTAATTAGTCTGACGACTGTACCTGGTTGTGCTTGCCCAATTACAGTCCGCCCCAATCGACTCGATTGTAGTCGTTCATTCGGCACAAAATCGCCACCAGAGAGGGATGTCGGCGGCGCAAAGTCTTGCCGCTGAATCGTCGTTACGCCCCAATAGCTACCCGTCGGATTTCCCTGTCTGCGCCAAAACGGACTTTGGGAACCAGAAATCAAGTCAGCACTAGCACTTTGGTTGATGATCACTGCCTCACTCAGTCCCCAAGTGCGGAGATTCGTCAGTTGGGGTTGCTCAACACGTAGATACCAACTAGAACCTAAAACTGTACCGACTGCTTTAAATTCACCTTGAGTATTGAGTCGATTATTTGCCGAGCCACTCAGGTTAATTCGCTCGTTTAGTGCGCTTAAATTGGCGGTGGGGGGATTGACAGTGACTAATCCATCTAAACTGACTGTTGGGGTACTTACCGCAGGTTGAGGCGGATTTTTAGGCAGTGTATAGCTAAATTTGAGAGCGATCTCTCGATCGTCAAATTCAATCTTGAGTCCTGGTAATTTTTGCAAGTCGCCAATCGTAATGGCTTTACCTAAGTGAGGATCTGATCGCCATTGGAGCGGATGCAATCGAACCAGCAAATAAGGCGAGGTAAGTTCTATTTCGCCACTAGATAACTGCTGTTGTTGAATCTCTAATAGCTTGAGGGCGGCATCAAAAGGTACTAACCATTGTGCTAGTTTAATCGGCTGTTGCTGATTGTCTGTTTCACCCCGTACCTCAATCTGCTGCGGTGGTAGATTATTGACGATCGCGTTAATTCGGGTGATGGCAATATTTTGACGATCGTTAACTAATGACGATGGGATCGCTACTGCATCAATGGTGAGTATATTTCCATAAAACACGCACCATAATAAAATCCGCGCCAACAGATTTGTGCTTTGGCGAGGATCCGTTAAAGAGTCAGTCAACTTCGGTGGTTTAGCCTTTCCCTGAGAAAATCGCAAGCGGTAGATGAAATATCAATTTGTTTGATTTTATCAGATTTTTATGAACCTGAAATTACCTGTGGCAATTGCTACCTAATAGCTACCGGATCGAGCCACCGCAGCATCTCCCGTTTGAGTTGATGTAAATCGCGATGAACTTCTTGCTTAATCCATTGACCGATCGCATCAAAAGGTGTGAAAATTTGGGGCGTAAGTTGTACTTGGAAATCCTGTCCTAATGGGGTGAGGTGACTACCATTAATGATCTGAGTCGAAACCATTTTTGGATCGATGTTCTTGAGCGTTTGACTGAGGGTATATGATTGATCGATCGTGTCGTTACTAAATTTGACAATTAGATTGCGGCGCACATCATAATAATCAGCAATTAGATCGAGGGTTTCTTGGGGACTAGGCGAAAATTCCACATTGAATTCTCGCGGCATTTGACCCATCAACGGTACGGCATCGCGAGCCGAGAAATTATTAAATGAAATTAAAATATTCCCCTCTCTGTTGACATCATACATACTGCCGATCAGTAGCTGAAGCTTGCAGCCCATACTATGTCCAACCCCATAAATAGGCAAGGAATCAGTTGGTAAATACTGACGATCTTGAAGGAATTCTAAGATATCTTCAAAACTGTTGTAGACATCACTAGCGATCGATCGATGGTCGAAAGTATTAAGAAATGGTGTCGCAATAATTGCATACCCTTGCTGTGCCAAATCTTCCAACAACAATCGATAAGTAATATGTGGAGCCGCTGCCACAAATGCACCACCTAAAAAATGCACCACCGCACGCGGTTGACGCGGAATATAAACCCAATTACCAGAAATTTCTTGCCAATCCATTTTTGAGGGAGGAGGGGGGATGGTGAGACAGGGGGACGGTGAGACGGGGGGACTGGGGGACGGTGAGACTGGGGGACTGGGGGACTGGGGGTGAATATTCACTATTCACTATCCCCTATCCCCTATCCCCTATCCCCTAAAAGTAGCCAAAAAAGCTATCATAATCCAGATCGCTATCCCCACCATTATACGGAGTTCGATCTGCAAATTCATTGGGGGTGCGGTCATCACTCCATCCCCACCAGTCCTTCCCGCATTCGCAGTGATAAAATTCTTGCCACTTCCGTTTGCGATTTTCGAGCAAGATTGGCGAACGACGATTGATCCAAGCTGCGGTAGCTGCGGTAGAGCCAGCATGACAATTGGGACAACAAAATCCTTGTGCGTGAGTTGCGAGTGCTGTCCAGTCTGGTGGGGTAGGGCTAAAAGCTTCCATGTATAATCAGTCGGTGTGCGTGTAGTGTCTACGGGCAAAAAAAGGTGTGCAAAAATCGTTTAACTGAGCTAAAAATAACAATTTAGAGCGATAGTTACATGAGCTACAGACAAACACTTTAGCTTCACTATAATAAGTAGTTTAACGAGGATCTACCGAACCTAGTTAAATTGGTACGATCTAAACAGACAAAATAATTAAATAAAATTCTATGACAACTTTTGATACCCTCGCAGATGCGCCCGATCTTACCGCTGATGACTATCTCGTCGTCGGTGTGGCTACCTGCTTCTTCCGTGACGATGATGGGGTACACGAACTCAAAGTCATCGAACCCATCCCTTCCTCTGCCTGGGAAGCTCTCCTCAAAGGCATTCCTACCTCCTACGAGATCGCCGCCGCTACCACTCTCGGCGCACTGATTGCTGGAGAGACACCTCAGATTCCCGCTAATTTCCCCGCTGACTGTCAACTAGGTAACGAATTTGCCTACCGTTGTATCGCCTCAGCTCGTACTTACAAGCGTCGCCAAGAAGCTACAATGCATCTCGCGCAAGGTGATAGCTACAGCAGCTTCAATTATTCTACCGAACGGAAACGGGTACTCAATGCCGATCGAGTTGTCACCAAAGACGATAATGTCAAACAGCACGCCTATACTCACCAGAAGCTCTAGTTTTAGCTGATTTTTAAAAAAGATTGACCCTCAAACATAGACACAGTGACACTCATATCCCTGACTTCTCGGATAAGTCAGGGATATTGCCGCTCATTTGTGAATAGATTAAACTAAGTCTAGCTAACTAAGATCGAAAATGAAATTAGTCAACATCCATCAAGCAAAAACTACTCTTTCTCAGCTCTTAGAATCTGTACAAGCTGGAGAAGAGATAATTATTAGCAAAGTTGGGAAAACATTAGCGCGGCTCATTCCCTATCCTCTTGAAAAAAAGCCTTGAACTCCTGGCTACTGGAAAGGTCAAGTGAAAATGGCTGATGACTTTGAAGATCCACTTCCTCCAGAGATTTTAGCTGGTTTTATGGGAATGGATGATGAAGTTTAGGACTATTTGAGAACATGTTTAAGTCTTGGCAACCATTACTAAATCAGGCTCTAAATCTCTTTCTCAAGCCAAATTGCCCAATGTGCGATCGAACCGCATCAGCGGTATTCTGTAAGTATTGTCAACGTCAAATCCAAGACTGTCAATTACCACATCCCGATTTATATTGGCAGGGAGATTTACCTTTATTTGCCTGGGGTAAATATGAAAGTTCGGTCAAGCAATCGATCGGGAAGTTAAAGTATGATGGTCATAGATCGATCGGTCATCTATATGGCGAATGGCTAGCAAATAGTTGGCAAAAATCTATACCATCAGGTTCAGCAACTAAATTAGTCGTCATCCCAATTCCCCTGCATCCTGAAAAACTGGCGAGTAGAGGTTTCAATCAAGCCGAACTAATTGCGCGGAGTTTTTGTCAAATTACAGGTAATAAATTAGATCTAAGTTTACAGCGAAATCGATCGACAGTCGCTCAATTTGGACTATCAAAATCAGCACGCCAAGAAAATGTCGCAGGTGCTTTTACACTGGTGAATTCAGCTTTCAAGCCTGGTGATACAGTGTTATTGATCGATGATATTTACACCACTGGTGCAACCGTTCGATCTGCTGCCGCAGTCATTCGATCGATCCAAGTCAAAGTCTGTGGAGTCGCAGTAATTGCCACAGGGAGAATTGATAAGTAATAAGTAATAACCTATTCCCTTTCCCCTATTTCAATTGACAAGAACTGCGATAATAATCTAACTCAGGTTCTTGCCAAGAAAAGGCAAAATGACTGATTGAATTAATCTGCGGGAGATTTCGACGAATACCATCCATTTGATCCTCCAGCGATGGACGACCTTCGGCTGGTTTACCCCAGGTTCCAGCGAGCGCGGGAACCACATTCGTCGTAGGTGGAGCGAAGCTCACAACGCGGCGGATTTGATCGACGATACAATTACTGCGGTTGCAAGTAGCATAAGCCATTGGATGCCATTCATTTGTCGCAAAACGATCCCAAGGTTGCAACCGCGAATCATAGCCTCTGCGCCCAATTGGTTGATTGGCTTCAGGAAAGAATACCGAACCAGATTTAAGTCGTTGTTGCTCTACAGGTGCGACAGCTTTTTGCAAGAAATTAACAACCCCATCACTAGCATGAGCGAGGGTAAGTTGCCATAAGTCCCATTCAATCCAGGGGAATTTATCCTCGTAGGACATGTTAATTTCGTCTGCAAGGGGGGTGCGACCCTGCCACAGGGGGGAAACCTCATTGGGGTAGAGTTTATCCACCTCCTTGAGGTCATTAATCGTGATGGTACCCTTATTGAGAAATCGATCGATCAGGTCTGTACCTTTGCTATTTTGAGCTAAGGCGGCGAGCGTTTGTCTAGATTCGTCGCTATAAATCCAGAGATCTTTGACTTGACTCGCGATCGATTGTCCGCCTTGTCCGCGTGGAAACCGAATATAATCAAACAATACGCCATCGGGACGACGACGAACGACTTCGCGCACGAGTTTATCGTAATCAGCGCGAGCTTTGTCGCTGTAAGGATCGACAAATAAGACCGAACTGGCATCGCCATCAGTAGATTTTTGGAAGCCTTCTTCACCTGCAAATAAAGTGGTCTCCCCACGACCATTAATTGCTACGGCTGACTGTCCTTCTGGGGTCACGCCATAGTCTGGCCCGAAATTGAGACTATACATCCAAGCATAGACCTTTAAGCCCCGTTCGTGGCCTTTTTGGATGGAGTCGGCAAGTAAATCGGTCTTTTCGGTGCCCCTTTGAGTCAGCACGGAATTCCAGGCGGTGGTATTACCCGTTCGAGGTAATAATGCTTTACCGTAGAATGTGGCGACATAGACTTGGTTATAGCCTTTGTTGACCATGTGGTCAAAGATTTCTTCTAAAGCTCCAGGGCGAGTATCACAAGGGTACAGCCTTACCCAAATTGATTGGTTTTTTAGCCAACTCTTTTGCCTACATTGTTGGACATAATTGAGATGCTTTTTGACAATCTCGCTGTATTGCATTTGGCTAGCTCTATCGCCTTTTTGAGCAGCTACTCGCAACACATTCTTGGCACTGACTTCTGCTGGCAAAATTTGACAATAATCTGCTGGTTGTGCCGTACTAGGTGGAGCATAGTAGCCTTGTCCGACAATGCTACTGAGCGTGAATGTGCCTGCTATTAATTTTTGATGCCAATTGTGACGATTCGGTGCCGATAGTAAGGTAGGAAAATGTTGGTGTAGCTTACAATCCATAGATGGTATCGATCGAAGGTCGCAGGTAGATTGGTTCAGCCTCTCAGTATAAAGGAGAAGCCAATCCACAGATCGACTTCTCCCTCAACTCTTTTAGTTCAGACAGCTAATTTAGATTTAATGTTCCATTTGCGAATTTCTACGTTCGTAAATTGCGAAGTCTCTCAGCGTAGATATTTGGTAGATATAAATTGCCTAAAACCTAAACATTAGGAATTGCTTAAACTACTTCTACAGCTATCTCCTAAGCCAAGAACGAGAGACTAAATCATGATCCCCGTTGCAATGCTAACTCAATCTGCTTGAATTTTTCTGTTAGACTAGTTCTCAGTTTTTCTGGTAAAGGACGATTTGGGTACGCCGCGTAGTGAGCGGCGAGGGAGTTGAGCGCAGTCCGCATACTTGTAAAAGAACTAAGTTTTGTCAGTGCGGGATCCTGACGGTAGCGGGAAGAAAAGTCATTAATATTCACCCGCGCCAAAGACTGCGCGGCTGGTTTGTCTGGGGAGTCATCGGGTAAATCCAGCACAGCTTTCATACTATTGAGGACAGTCATGGTATCCTGACGATAATTTCCGACTAGTCCACCAGAGCTAGCAGAACAGCCAGCCAAGCCAACCACAACCACTAGTACTAAAGCAATTAACTGCGACCACAGACGTTTAAACATGGTTTGTAATGTAAAAATTTAAAATTCCAAAATTACTATCCATCCTAGCGTGAATTAGGGGATAGGGGATAGGCTTTAGGGGAAAGGGGAACAGTGAACAGTGAGTTTTCTCTCCCAGTCTCCCCCAACTCCCCAACTCCCCAACTCCTTCACTCCCTCACACCCCATCTCCCATCTCCCATCTCCCATCTCCGACATGACTAGAATTGCTCGTCCTTACATTTTAGCGTGGACGATTGTTGGCTTATTTCTAACGATCGGTGCCAACTTTATTTCAGCTTATGCGGTTAGTTCTCCATTACAATGGATTGGAGCCGGAATTACTGCTTATCCATTGGGATTTAAGTGTCAAGTTGGTGCGGTATTATTAGTAAGTTGTTTGGGTGGTAGAATTGCGGGAGTATTAGCGCAAGTTGCTTATTTATTGCTAGGATTAGTATGGCTAAAAATTTTCAATGATGGCGGTAGTTTTGAGTATATTCAGAAACCTGCTTTTGGTTATTTACTAGCATTTATACCTGGATCTTGGGTATGTGGACAGCTTGCTTTTAAGCAATTTTCCTCTAGTAAAACTGTGGTAAAGCCTGAATTAGAGTTCCTAGGATTGAGTTGTTTCTGTGGACTGCTGACGATTCATTTGTTCGGGATTATCTATTTGCTTTTCTTTAAGTTGATTAATTCGCACCAATCGATTGATTTCAAATTATTAGATGCGATTATCAATTATTCTGTTTATCCTTTTGGTAGTCAATTAGTGCTAGCTTGCGCGGCAACATCAATCGCGTTTGTCTTGCGACGAGTTATGTTTTATTAGTATTCGATCGATGAAGATTAAAAATTATTATTTTTGGCTGGCGGCAATCGTAAATATCACGATCGATATTATCAGTAAACGTGCAATTGTCGAAATGCTCCAAATTGAGCGAACATCTATTCCATTAATTCCCAACATTTTTCATCTTACGTATATCCGCAATCATGGTGCTGCATTTAGCATCCTGCAAGGAAATCCCTTGTTAAGATGGTTGTCTCTGATTGTTAGCTTGATTTTAATTGCGATCGCAATTGTCAGAACTTTTGATAATATTTGGGAACAATTAGGCTTCGGTCTAATTTTAGCAGGTGCAGTTGGTAATGGGATCGATCGATTATTCTTTGATGGCTCTGTTGTTGACTTTATCGATGTCCGAATAATTCATTTCGCTATTTTTAACTGGGCAGATGTATCGATTAATGTAGGTATTATTTGTTTATTAATTCATAGCTTTATCGATCGACCAAAGCAGTCTATTTTTCGGTGAATAGTGATTTGGTGCGTTGCGGCTACCGCCTAACACACCCTACTAATTCTCGCTAAAAGGTGGATAGTGGATAGTGAATGGTGGATAGTGTAACTATCAACTATCAACTATCAACTATCAACTATCAACTATCAACTATCAACTATCAACTATCAACTATCAACTATCAACTATCAACTAACTTACATTCCAATCGTTTCGTAACCAGCATCTACATAGATAATCTGTCCAGTAATCCCACTTGCAAGATCGCTAGCTAAGAAAGCGGCTGCATTACCAACTTCTGTTTGGGTAACAGTACGTTTGAGTGGAGCGACATCTTCAACGTGGTGAATCATATCCAAAATACCACCGACAGCCGAAGAAGCCAATGTGCGAATTGGCCCAGCAGAAATCGCATTGACGCGGACATTTTGGGCACCAAATTCTGAGGCTAGATAGCGAACATTCATTTCTAAACCAGCTTTTGCAATGCCCATCACGTTATAATTGGGGATTACTTTTACGCCGCCTAAATAAGTAAGCGTGATAATACTTCCACCCTCAGTCATTAAATGTTTCGCCGCACCAGCTAACCGAATCAGTGAATAAGCACTAATATCCATCGCCTGGGCGAAACCAGCGCGAGAAGTCTTGCTAAAATCACCCGATAAATCTTCCTTGTTTGCAAAAGCTAAACAGTGAATCAGAATATCAATTCGTCCCCATTTTTCGCCAACTTCTGCAAAAGTTCTATCTATCTGCTCATCATCTTGAACATTGAGCGGAAGATAAATACTCGGATTCAGCGGTGCAACCAATTCTTCAACCTTGCGCTCCATCTTCCCCCGTTCGTCAGGTAGATAGGTAATCCCAATATTAGCACCAGCCGCGTGCAGTTGTTGGGCGATGCCCCAGGCGATCGATCGATTGTTGGCAATTCCAGTTACTAATGCGTTTTTTCCGCTTAAATTTAACAAAGGTAATGATTACTCCATCTTAACTCGCACGGCTAATGATATCAGTTGCCAGTTACCTTTGTCCCATCTCCGAACTCCCATCTCCCATCTCCCATCTCATTCGTAGTCTATGATACAAAAAACTATTGACAAGTCAGATTAAGTATTTAGGTATTCTGTAATACCGTTGAATAAATGCGATCGCCTAGACTTGAGTAAACACGCCAATTAATTTGGGTTTGTCAGAACTGAGATCTTGAGATCCTCAGTCAATTGGGTTCATATCTTGTTCGAGTCTGAAATTATAAGTCCAAATTATTTTAAGTGAGTGTAAAGTTGAGATGGTGATGATGCAAGATAAACCGATCGCTACGATTTTTCAGCAAATGGCTGGGGGAGCCTTCCCGCCTGTGATTGAGACATTTGAGCGGAATAAAACTATTTTCTTTCCTGGCGATCCTGCTGAACGGGTCTATTTTCTCACGAAAGGGGCGGTAAAGTTGTCTCGCGTGTACGAAGCGGGCGAAGAGATTACGGTGGCTCTCCTGCGCGAAAATAGCGTGTTTGGAGTGCTATCTTTGATTACGGGGAATAAGTCTGACAGGTTCTATCATGCAGTTGCATTTACATCTGTAGAGTTATTATCAGTGTCGATCGAGCAATTTGAGAAGGCTCTCAAGGAAAATCCCGAATTATCCTGGATCATGCTCAGAGGTTTATCTTCGCGGATTCTGCAAACGGAGATGATGATCGAAACATTGGCGCATCGAGATATGGGTTCACGGCTGGCTAGTTTCTTGCTGATTCTCTGTCGAGATTTTGGCGTACCTAATGGGAATGGGATCACGATCGATCTTAAATTATCACATCAAGCGATCGCCGAAGCAATTGGTTCGACTCGCGTGACGGTGACTAGATTACTCGGTGATTTACGCGATGAAGAAAATCAGGTAATCTCGATCGACAAGAAGAAAATCACCGTTCATAATCCAGTCGCGTTGAGTCAGCAGTTTAATTAGGGTTTAAGCTTGAGGGGATTCGATCGATCGAAGATGACGCGAAGGAGATCGATTAGCTATGATATACATTCTGGGACACCGTATCAATTGGCGCAATCCCTAACTTATTTTTACTAGACTAGAATGACAAAAACTAACTTAGAATTTTTAGCAGAAACAGATGCCGCGATCGCCAGTTTAATTGGTTCCGAGCTAGGTCGTCAACGGACACACCTCGAATTAATTGCTAGTGAGAACTTCACCTCGGCGGCGGTAATGGCGGCGCAGGGTTCGGTTTTAACTAATAAATATGCGGAAGGCTTACCCAGCAAGCGTTATTATGGTGGGTGTGAATTCGTCGATGAGATAGAACAAATTGCGATCGATCGAGTCAAGCAATTATTCGGTGCTACTGCTGCAAACGTTCAGCCTCACTCTGGCGCACAAGCAAACTTTGCTGTCTTCCTCGCGCTGCTCAATCCTGGCGACAAAATCATGGGGATGGACTTATCCCACGGTGGACATCTTACCCACGGTTGTCCGGTAAGTGTCTCTGGTAAATGGTTTGAGCCTCATTACTATAACGTCAACAAAGAAACTGAGCAACTAGATTACGACCAAATTCGCGACTTAGCCAAACAGCACAAACCAAAAATGCTGATTTGCGGTTACTCGGCATATTCTCGCACGATCGACTTCGCTAAATTCCGCGAGATTGCTGATGAAGTAGGTGCATTCCTGATGGCGGATATTGCCCACATCGCCGGATTAGTCGCCACCGGACATCATCCCAATCCTATCCCTTACTGTGACGTAGTTACAACCACGACCCACAAAACCCTCAGAGGTCCCCGTGGTGGTTTAATTATGACCCGTGATGCAGAATTAGGCAAAAAATTTGATAAAGCCGTCTTCCCTGGTACCCAAGGTGGACCATTAGAACACGTAATTGCGGGTAAAGCAGTTGCCTTCGGCGAAGCTCTCCAGCCCGCCTTTAAGACCTATTGCGGCAACGTGATCGCCAATGCCCAAGCTCTGGCTACTCAACTCCAACAACGGGGCTTTAAAATCGTTTCTGGTGGGACTGACAATCATCTCATGTTAGTCGATCTCAGATCGATCGGCATGACTGGAAAAGTAGCAGATTTACTAGTCAGCGGCGTAAATATCACAGCTAATAAAAATACCGTACCCTTCGATCCCGAATCTCCATTCGTCACCAGCGGTTTGCGCCTCGGTTCTCCCGCGATGACAACTCGTGGAATGGGTACGACTGAATTTACAGAGATTGCCAATATCATCGCCGATCGACTCCTAAGTCCCGAAGATGATACCGTAGCAAATAACTGTATCCGTCGCATCGCCACCCTCTGCGAAGCCTTCCCACTATATCCTCATCTGAGTATGCCTGTTCCAGCTTTGGTTTAGATGGGAGTTGGGAGTTGGGAGTTGGGAGTTGGGTTTCGCGCTGCTCTACCCAACCTACTACAATCCTATATTCGCCATCAACTATCAACTATCAACTATCAACTAACTTGCCCACCATTGCGAATGAGATCGTCAGGGCGTAGATTGGAGACAAAACTGCGGAAAGCTTGACGCTCTTGTTCGTCAGCATCACGATCTACGGGAATAGACGCATCAGCGATAACTTCTTCGATTACCCAAATTGGTGCTTTAGTCCGAATGGCGATCGCAATAGCGTCACTAGGACGAGCATCGATTTCCTTGAGGACACCATTGTTATTAATCACGATCGAAGCATAAAACGTGTTATCTTGCAACGAATTAATCGTAACTCGATCGACCTTGATATCACAGCTATCAAAGATATTGACCATCAGATCGTGAGTAAATGGTCTAGGTGGTGTTTGCTTTTCTAAAGCATTGACAATTGCCTTAGCTTGTTCCTGACTGATATAAATAGGTAAAGCGCGACGATCGGCAGCATCTTTGAGTAAGATAATTGGACTGCGAGATACAGCGTCTAATGCAATACCAGCTACTTTCATTTCGATCATGGTGCTTCCTTTGTCGTTATTTACTGATGAGGGTGGTTGAGAGCGTTAAAATTTAATATAGAAGTTGAAAGCTGATTTAGCGAAAAGTGCGGTCTTGGGGTCTCCCCTGTCTTGTCTTGACGCACACAACTGGGAGGTTTCCTCCCAGTCGATGCGTCGCTGTCTCACCTTTTTTGACGGGGAACCCGTCCAAAGGTGAGCCGCTGTCTTGTCGTTTTCTTATATCTCCGACAGGAGACATAAAAACGCCGCAAGTAGAGCATCTTTTCAAGAAAGTATAATAATCTTCAACTTTAGTGATTTGTGCAGCTATATATCAAGGATGGCTTACGAAATGCTCGATCGATAATAGTAATTTGACTGAAAAAAGATGTTTACAGGACTAGTCCAATCGCTGGGAAATTTGCGCCTTTTGACTGAGGACAGGCTGGAAATTTTATGCAATTCTTCAGGTTCCCAGCTCATTTTAACCGATTTAGCTATTGGTGATAGTGTAGCTGTAGATGGCGCATGTTTGACAGTAGAACAAATATTACCACAAGGATTTATCGCTACTGTTTCCCCTGAGACTTTAGATCGTACAACGATCGGTCAAAAAGATCGCATTTCTACCTATGTAAATTTGGAAACATCTCTACGCGTTGGTGGCAAAATTGGTGGGCATTTTGTCACCGGACATATTGACGGTATCGGCAGATTGATATCGGCAAAAGCGACAGCTACTTCCTGGGAGCTAAAATTTGCAGCACCACAGTCGCTCACCGAACAATGGTCAAATTATCTCAGTCGATATCTAGTCTCTAAAGGTAGTATCGCAGTGAATGGTGTCAGTTTGACGATCGCTGATTGCGATCCTAGCGGAAATTGGTTTACTGTCGCCGTCATTCCCCATACCTACACGGAAACCAATCTCTCCCAGCTCCAACCAGATACATGGGTAAATTTAGAAGCAGATATTTTGGGTAAATACGTCGAAAAATTGATGTTGCCTCAACATGCCAATTCCAGACAACGCGAGATTATTACACCTGATTTCCTCGCCGCAAATGGTTATTCGTAGGGATTGGTGCTTTGGACGACTAGCTTCGCCCAGAAACCCGACTTTTCCAAAAAGTCGGGTTTCTGAACCTCACTACAGTATAAATACTCGATATTTTGTTGATTCTAACCACCCAAAAACTTCACCAATGCTGTCAATTTATCCCAAGCAACACCACTATCCATCACCGTTTGAGCGATCGAGATTCCTTCTTTATGCGCCCCTACAGGTACAATTCCCGCCACCTGTAGAGCCAACCCAGCATTCAGCGCAACCACATCCCTTTGTACCGAAGTCCCCTTACCCTGCAAGATAGCAGTCAAAATCGCGGCATTTTCAGCAACACCACCACCTCTAAGTGCGATAATTGGTGCAGGTGTAAGTCCTAATTCTACCGGATCGATACTAGTGAGTTTTACCTCTCCATTAGTCAAAATTGCCAAGTCTGTCAGATCGCCCAACCCCGCTTCATCAAGACGTTCCCGTCCATGTACAACAATTGCCTGTTGAGTACCCAAAATACCTGCGGCGGTAGCAATAGTCTCCAATAAGTAAGGTGTACCGCTTCCAATCACTTGTCCCGTCGGACGTAATGGATTGACAAGTGGACCAAGTAAATTGAATACTGTCCGAACCTTCAATTCTTGCCGTAAGGGTGCAACCGCCTTCATCGCTGGATGCCAACCCGCCGCAAATAGAAAAGTAATCCCCACTTCATCCAAAGCTGCCTTTACCCGTGCTGGTGGAGCCATCAATTTCACACCCAGAGCCTCTAATACGTCCGCAGAACCAACAGGACTAGATGCCGACCTGCTACCATGCTTCGCTACTTTGACCCCTGCTGCTGCGGCAACAAATGCCGCTGTGGTAGAGATATTGAACGTCGAGGCACCATCGCCACCTGTCCCGCAGGTATCGATAACCGGAACAGCATGATCGATCATTGGAGCTTGTAATACTTGTGCCATCCCCGCCAATTCGGGGGCGGTGATTTTCTTGGCTTCCATTGCGATTAAAATCGCCCCAGATAGAACGGGAGAGATTTCCCCGTTTAACCAACCCTGCATAAGTGTGGTGGCTTGTTGTTGACTCAGAGATTGCTTGTCTAGCAGTTGTTGGAGTAGCTGCGACCAATTTGTGGATTCGGAAGGGATGGCGGATGTGCTCATAGATTTGGGCATAATACTAGCAATTAGATTATCCACCACTAGGTGAGTAAATGCGACTTATTGCGGCACAACCCAAACGTATTTACCTCAATTTGTCCGATCGAATACTGGATTTCAATCGTCCTCATATTGGTAATATTATTGATACGCGAGGATTGGATTTAGCCACTAAAGATCGGAGAGATTTGGCTTATTATATCCGCGAGACCGAAAACTCAATTTGTATTTTCACCGAAAGGTTCGCAGCAGCACCAGCAAATGTCATTCAGATTATTGGTAAATATTTAACCCCGACAGCAAAAGATATCAATACAAAAGTCTCCCTGCTAGTCATGCCCCGAAAAGGTGAACCAGAAAAAGTCATCGGTGCCGATGGACAAGCTGTGGAAGATCTAGATCGGGGAATAGCACTAAGAAAAGCTAATATTGATAATGTATTTACCAATGAAAATATTAATTTTCCGTTTAATGACATCTTGTTCTATGATGCTTTGCAAGGATATTTAGGTGATGGGAGTTTAGATCGATCGGATGAATCAGTAGACATCGATCTAGATCGTCAGCGGGTATTTGCAGAAATCGATCGAGTTATTATCGATCGCGAACAGCAATTAGAAAAAGAAATTCAAATTCTTGCCCACCAAGTCGGACAGATTGAATCGGGCGATAATTTTGCCCCACATGAGGATGACATCATCATCATTACTAAACAGAAAATTAGTGAATTTAGTAGTTTAAATTTAGGAAGCAATAATTTCTCAACAGACTATGTAGAGATGCTGCCCGCTCATCATTGTGTTCTTCGGGCTACCAATAACCGTTATGGACAATATGAATTGAGAGATATTGATATTTATTTTAATGGACGATACCTAGCCGAAAATTTAATTCGTCAAAGTACTCAGAATTTCAAAGCTGAGATTTTGAAAGTCGTTGATTTCGTTGAAGCTGAAATCAGTCATGGCTCAACACTATCTCCAGCAATGCAGAGATTATGTAGCCAAATCAATGAAAATTATGAAGATTTAGCTGTCAATCTCGGTGTAGAAATTGAAACTATGTTAAGCGATCGGATTCTCGCACCTCAAGATTATGATGAGTCTATATTCTGGCAACAAGCGATCGATCGATGGGGTCAAGGTTCGGGATATAAAGTGGATGTGTTAGCTCTATATATTCAACAGGTAGGTGGAATTGATGCGATGTTTGCTAAACTAATCCAAGCAGCTTGGATTGATAGAATTATCCAGCTAATCTTAACATTTTTAGGCGACTAATGGGGAGTAAACAGGGAAATAGATCCCCGACTTCTTCAAGAAGTCGGGGATCTCGTCGCCTACAAGTTATATTGTTGACTGTTTACTTTTAGCCTCCAAGTTTTCCAACCGACTCTTCAATTCCTGATTAGTTTTCTTAACTTCTTCCAACTCCTCCCGCAATTGCTTGACGGCTTTATCCGAACCGATTTTCTTCTGTACCTTTTGAACGCCTTCATCCGCCATCCGTTTGACACGCCCGTCGGGACTTTGACTGGCTAATCCTTGTAATACGCCGATCGCTCTGACGGTTTCCATCTGGCTCAAGGCGTTGACTACCGACACTTGAGTCAGGAAGAATGACTCGCAAGAAAGTTCGGCTAGTTTCTCGATGATGACGGTCAGATTTGCCTCTGATTGACCTTGAGAAATCGCTCCAAGGGCACGAATGGAGGGTAAACGCAGTGGTTGAGGTACGCCAGGTTTGACGTACTCTAGGATGGTATTTAGGGCGGTGGGTGAATCGGTCATTTTGGCTAAACCGCCGATTGCGCCAGCGCGGACGACTTCACCCCAGCCAGCGCGGGTATTGAGGACATTGGTGAGCAGGGTAATTACTTCTTCCTGTTTATCTTTGAGGCTAGCGGTTGTCATCCCACCGAGAGCGCGACAGGCGGCGGCTTCGACGTAGTAGCTTTCGTCGCCTGTTTCGACTAGTTGTTTAATTGCGGCGTAGGTTTGGGGTGTTTTAATATTAGCTAATTCATCGACAATCGCTTTCCGCACAAATGCATCTTCGTCGCCGATTTCAGCGATCAGATTGGTTGCGGAGATGTCGAGTTTGATTTTAGCTAGTTGTTGTGCGGCTTCGAGGCGAACAGCCCAGAATTCTTCGGTGGCGAGACATTCAGTTAGCGCGGTGACGGCTTCGAGGTTGCCTTTTTTGGCGATCGCTTCCGTAGCATAGATCCGCGAAATTGGGTCTGGATCTGACTTGAGCTGTGCTTTGAGTTCGGGTAAGGGGTATTCGAGGCTGACGGTTTTGAGATAGTTATTACCGACATCAAAGCTGATGAAGTCGGGTTTTGTTTCGAGGGGGAAGTAGAGAACTTGTTCTTTTTCGTAGATCCGAATTTTGGTGACTTTGAGATCGGCTACGCCATCTTTAATATATCCAAATCCAATCGGAATTTTCAGATCGAACAAGTCATTTGTGAGAGTGTGAATTCCTTCTTTGGCTTGAGTTTGGGTAACAGTCAGTTTAGCTAATTTACTATCGCCATCCCAACTATAAGCAACCTTATAATCTGGATGTCCGCCGCGATAGACATATTGATCGAATAAGAAGGCTAAATTACGTCCGGTGGATTTATCGATCGCGCGTAGAAGATCGATCGTTTCTACCGTCTTATGAGCATTATCTCGAACGAAAGTATGGACGAATCGATCAAATAATTCATCACCTAATTCTGTCCGAATCATATGATAGACACATGCCCCCTTTTCATAGAGATGTCGATCGTATAGCTCGATCGCTTCTCGATAGATATTCGTCACAATTGGCCGACGATATCGACTGCTATCTTCACTCAGATAGCTCTGCGCTTCACCTAATAAATAATAAGCCGCTTCATCCCGATCATATTCATGTTCTGCCCACAATACTTCACAGTAAGAAGCCATCCCTTCCTTAATCCAAGCGTGCGACCAATGCTTAATTACCACCAAATCGCCAAACCATTGGTGCGCCAATTCATGGGCGACTAAGAACTCGGTATTAAAATTATCGATCGCTGCCCGTTCATCCAATAAACACCGATCCATTAATAATGTTGTCGAAGTATTTTCCATCCCTCCGAAAATGAAATCAGCGACGCAGACTTGAGCGTACTTAGGAAACGGATAAGGATAGCCAAACTTCTCGCTGAAAAACTCAATCATCTCAGGAGTTTTGCCCATACTCAGTTTGGCTGATTCTTCAAATCCTTTTTCCACATAATAGGTGACAGGCTTGCCCTTCCATTCATCAGCAATCTCCGCAAACCGCCCCACTGCTAAAGTCATCAAATAAGTAGGATGAATCTCCTTTTGTAACCAGTGATAAACCTTCTCCTTGCCGACTATCTCAGTACCAACTAATTCACCATTAGAAACAGCAATAAAATCTTCAGATACTCGTACCTTAATCTCTGAAGTTGCTAATTGTCCAGGATAATCAAAACAGGGGAACCAAAACCGCGAATCCTCATCCTCTCCCTGCGTCCAAACCTGCGTCGGTTTATTGGGATAATGTTCATCAGGCTGAATAAAATACAACCCCCGCTGCGGCTTCTCCACCCCATAATCAATCGCAACTTTCAACACCTTCCCCGTCACCACATCCAGCTTCAGCGGAATATGTAGCAATTCCCCATCATAATTAAACTCATGACTGGTACCGTCAATTTCCACCCCCTGAATATTGAGATTCACCGCATCCAGCGTCAGCGAATCAATCCCACTCCGCACCGGATTGAGAGAGATCGTACAACTCCCCGCGAAACTCTGATTCGGGATATCCAGCGTCAAATCCAGACAAATATGCTCGACCTGTCCGGGTCGATCGGGATTATAATGAGGGCGCGAGCCAGGTAGTTGAAATGATTTGTGTCCGTTGCTCTCATCAAGATGGCTGTAAGGCATAATAGAATCTACAATTCCCTTGTTTGGATATCTAAGGCTATATCTTAAATTATGACGCTCACAGACCTAGAATCCCAGTTACTTGCATTGACTCGCCCAGAAAAGGAACACATCATTCAATTATTGACTCAAAGTTTGGCGACTACCGCAGCAGGAGAAGCACCAACCCCAGCAATTTCTAGCGGTAGTGCCAAAATCGCCAATACTCAAATCGCTGTCTGGGAGCTAGTAAACGCCAAGCAGCTCGGCTGTAGCGATGCAGATCTACTCCAGATCTATCCCCAGCTCACAGCGACAGATTTAGCTAGTGCGTGGGAGTATGCAAATGATCATTATGATGAGATTTCCCTAATTCTCCAAGAAATCGACGAATGATCCTTGATTTTGAAAAATGAATTAGTTGAACTGGGGTGACTATGGGAAAAAGAGAAAAACTAATCGAGCGACTAACAAATAATCATCAGAACGCAACGTTTGCCGATCTTCATAATTTACTAGAATATGAAGGGTTTTATCTAGATAATGTTACAGATACTCACCATATTTTTATATATGCGGAAACAATCTTCGCGATTCCCGTTGATCGCGATCGAGTGAAAACAATCTACGTCCAAAAAGTTTTAGAATTAATCGAACAAGCAGACACAGAATTAGAGGATAATGACTAATGGATTACCCGATCGTAACTTATCCCTGCGAAGAAGGCGGTTATGTTGCCGAAATTCCATCATTAAAAGGCTGCTTGGCTCAAGGCGAAACCTTAGAGGAAGCTCTCAATCAGTTAAGGATTGTTAGGGATCTATGGTTAGAGACAGCCGAAAAATATGGGCAAAAATTACCAGATGTAACAGGATCGAAAAAATAAATTTATTGAGTAATTGAGAAAATTTAGCTATCGATCGATATGAATTAAGTAGCTAGTACTGAGCGGCTCAAATAGAGTTACTATTTCGGGAAAGGGAAAAGGGGAAAGGGAAAAGGGGAAAGGGGAAAGGGAAAAGGGGAAAGGGAAAAGGGGGAGCTGGGAGTAAGGAATAGGGTATGGGAAATGGTGGCTTAACTTACGCCGCTCAGTACTAGGGCAATAAAATGTGATATGAATGCTACTATCTATCAACTATTAACTATCAACTAATTTATGATTCCTGGTGAAATTATTGCTAAAGATGGCGAAATCGAACTAAATATAGATCGTCCCATTTTAAAACTAAATGTAGCAAATACAGGCGATCGACCGATCCAAATCGGTTCTCATTATCACTTTTATGAGGTTAATGCAGCCTTAGCCTTTGACAGAGCTGCTACCAAAGGAATGCGCTTGGATATTCCGGCTGGTACCGCCGTCAGATTCGAGCCAGGAGACGAGAAACAAATCCAACTAGTCAATTTAGCCGGCTCCCGCGAAATCTACGGATTTAATTCCCAAATCGAGGGTAAACTCGGTGAAGCAAATTCACCATAGAATCAAATCTGCTATCGATATCGCTGAGTTTCAGTCCTCTAACTAACCTAAGAGTTAATTGTGCCTGTTTGGGGCGAACTGGCTGCTGCTACCTTGGAGATCGGAATCCGCCCTGCGAGATATCCCAACCGTCCTGATACAGCAGCTAAACCCATCGCCTGAGCCATCAGGGGGGCATTCTCAGCGCAAGCAATAGCCGTATTGATCAAAAGTGCGTCTGCACCGAGTTCCATCGCTTGAGCTGCCTCGCTGGGACTACCGATACCCGCATCGACGACGACGGGGACTTTGGCATTTTCGATGATGATTTGGATATTTGCCAGATTTCTAATGCCTTGACCAGATCCGATTGGCGAACCCAAAGGCATAACTGTGACACAGCCAGCTTCTTCTAGCCGCTTGGCAAGGAGTGGATCAGCATTTATATAGGGGAGTACAGCAAAACCTTCTTTGACAAGCTGTTCCGCAGCCTGGAGGGTACCAATCGGATCTGGTAATAGATATTTACCTGCGGGAATTACTTCCAGTTTGATGAAGTTATTATCTTCCTGCCCTAATAATTTTGCCATCTCCCGCCCTAATCTCGCTACCCGCACGGCATCTTCGGCGGTTTCACAACCAGCAGTATTCGGCAACATCCAGATCTTAGTCCAATCGATCGCTTCTGCCAAGCCTTCATGTCCAGCGGCTTTTGTCTGAACTCTCCGCACGGCGACAGTGACAATCTCACAACCACTAGCAATGATGCTCTGTTGCATTTCGGCGATGCTGCGATATTTCCCCGTACCCGTCATCAGTCGGGAGTTAAAGGTTTTTCCGGCAATAATTAGCGGTTTGTCTGTCATGTCAAAGATTGGAGATTGGAGATTGGAGATTGGAGAAATGGACTGAGGCGGAGATTTTTACCCCCCAGCCCCCCTTGGAAAGGGGGGCTTTTAATCCCTTTACCTTGGGAAAGGGAACCTCTTGCTCCCTCCCCTTGGAAAGTGGAGGGTTGGGGTGGGGTAAAAATCTCCGCATCCCCTCAAATAATTTTAAATAATTTCAAATTCTAATTCGCTTCAAATGCTGGACAAAAGCCGTCAGGAGTGACCTTAAAGCCATGTAGGGGCGATCGAATATTATAGCAGCGAGCAGCCCGTTGATGACGACAATTGCCGCAACAGTGGAGATCGGGATCGAGATTTAGTTCTTGTTGTCGATCGAGTATTTCTCGTTGGGAGATGCCTCTAATGACGACTTCTTCTCCTTGCCATCTCGCTTCTATTAATCCAGTATCCCCGAAATTGTGCCATCGTGGGTCGCTGGCGATCGCATTTGGTAAGGTAATATTAATTTCGCGATCTGATTCGCTGAGTTCGCCCTCATAATTGGGATCTGCTGGTGGTGCGGGTTGGATGAAGGTGTCGCCGATGGGGAGTGAGACTAGAGTTCCGGCGGCTGGGGAGTGGAGATGATAACGGTTTTGGAGTTCTTCTAATCCGGTGAGATCGGCGAGGTACGGCGGTGAGCCGTGAATGAAGATAACGTGTTTGGGGCGAATGTTGTGGATTAGTTGAGCGGTACCAGCACCATCAGAATGTTCGCTCAGGAGGTATGTTTCGACAGCAATTTGTGGGGGTGTGGTTGGGAGTAATGTAATGCCATCCGGTTGAGCGGGGAATAATAGCAGCCAGGGGAAGGGATGTCCTGCTGTGTAAGTTTGGAGATCGATATCTGTGTCGGTGATGATGATACACTGACGCTGATGAATACTGGGCAGCAGTTCTGGAGTTAGTTGGCGCACATGGGGACGAACTTTTTCATCCCAAAATAGAGACTGATGACGGGCAAAATTTTGAACTGCGGGGGGGAAATGAGGGAGGAGCTGCAAATAAGCATCGCAACCTGCGGCAATCGTACCATCTACCCAGATATCAATGTCGCGTCCGGTAAATAAATGATGACTCCGCAGCAGGATCAGCAGTTCCTGCGCGATGCCGATCGTGTTGACTGGTAAGATAATCGAATGCTGTTGAATGATGGCTCGATCGATCCGCGCCATCAAGGTATTTTCCTGTTTGCGGCGATGAGGATGACGAGCGGTGCCATAACTACCTTCGATAATCAGGACATCGGGATTGAGGTGCCGAATCGAATCTAGGTGTAAGCCTTCGACTAAGCGCGAATTGGACAGGAAAAAGTCGCCCGTATAGAAGACACTATAAGACTGATAAAATCCGGTATAAGTTAATAATATCGCCGCCGCTCCAGGTAAATGTCCAGCGGGAAAAAGTTCTGCGGTTAAACCATCTTGAAACTCGATCGATCTCCGCCAGGGCAACGCCTGACTGAATTGTGGCACGCCCTCAGTGTCATCCAGCCAATTGAGCGGTAACAGTAGACTGGTAACTTCGCTACTATAAATCGGTAATTTGGGACAAGCGCGATGGAGATATAATAAACCTCTAGCTCGATCGGCATGAGCGTGGCTACAGATGACCAGATCGCAGACAGGTAAACCGTCTGCCGTAATTAGTGGCGAAATATCGGCTAAACCACAGTCGAGTAAGATCCGATATGGCCCCATCTTCACCAATAAAGATACACCCTCGCCACCATGACCAACGCCATAGGGAAGGCAAACTAGATCTTCATTACTAGGTTGAGGTAAGGTAGGCAAGGGAAAAGTCCAGAAGACATCTAAATTAGACTACTATCTAGTGAGCAGAACCATTTCCATGATATTTGTCAGAATCATAAAAGCCATTACGGGTACCAAAAAATAGAACACCAAGCACGAACGGGATTGTCAGAATCGGTAAGATAATTTGAACGCTCATAATTTAGGCTCGATCGCTTTTAGGGTTTAGGCTTGAGGGGGAATTAAATTCTTTAGTCTTAAAGCCGCTTAATGTGATGATTTTTTGAGTCATCACCTAATTATGTGTCAATCGATCGACCACATGCAATACTTGTTAAACATTTGTGATATCGCAAAATTCCAGCAATATTAACCAAATTTGCTCAACTTCACTAATAGTTACAGCTTGTGTCGGCTGTTCGAGATGGGACACTGAGCGATCGATATGGGGATATATACCGTTCGCGGAGCGTACCGTATATATCCAGATCAGCCGCCAATTGTCCCCTATGCGTTCTTGAGTTTAGGCGTAGAACGATGTACACAGCAGGAAGCTCAACGTGCTGTTCGATCAGAGCAACGGGTGGCAGAATTAACGCGGCGGTTGAGAGCATTCAGATATTTGCTAGGGTTGTGATGCAAAAGCCTATCTGAAGGCGATTACCGATGTTAGGCTACCAAGAAAGCCGATTCGGCCGAGCGATTCGTGACAAGTTAAGAAACAAGCGCAGTTGTCAAGCAGGTTTGAGCGGATGGCTCAAAAAAGAATGACCCTTCCCTGCTCACTCGATCTGGGAAGGGGTCAATAATCAATTTCTTGAATGGCTTGCGGATAGATTTAATAACACCCAAATCTCTATTTTCAGGAGCTGCAAAATATTTAATCGGATCGGTAGCTAAACCTTTATGATGAGCAACATAGAAATGATAAAGACCACGATAGATCATCTCTAAAGAAATCCGGTCGAAAGGAAGATATAATTCATCAGCAACAGCATCACCCAGATCGACTAATACAGCGTAAAAGAGCCAAGTCCCCCAGAGTTGTAATTTAATACCATTAAGTGAACCTGTCCATAAATAACTCAAGCCTAACAATCACCTACCTGAGTTCGATGAGGCGTAGCCTTATCAAACTCAGACAGAGCAATAAAGCTAGGTAAAGAGCCGATTTAATCTGAATTTTGGCACAGTAAAACTCACCATTAATATGATTAATAGTTGAAAATATTAAGTTAAATCAAAAAATAATAGAAATTTAAATGGGTACA
>JANYDE010000132.1 GCA_025359915.1 Chamaesiphon sp. 336R_metabinner_41
TTGTACGGAGATATCGATATCTTCACTAATTTTAGTTGATTTCAGCCGATTTGATTGAACTTGAGTAACTTTTTATAGCTTTTATCTCTCTCTGGATCTGGGTTTTGGCTTTTATCAGCAAGCCCTATTTACAGTGAGTAAAACTACTCCCACAATCTTACCAATTACTGGTCAGGCAAGCATTGGGGATAAAGCAATTAAGTTAGAAGTGTCCAAGAATTCCCTTACCCATTCAGTCGGATTAACTCACCGCAAAGACATCGAATTAGATCGCGGAATGCTGTACAAAACCACGACTTCACAACCCTTGAATTTCAGTGGTAAGGGGATGGAATTTGCTACAGATCTAGTTTTTATCAATCAAAACCGAGTAGTGGGCTTATACGCCAATGTTGCGCCATGTACGGATAAATGTATCAACTACTCACTCCGGCAAAAATACGATGCGGTAATTGAAGTTAAAGCGGGAACTGTTGAGAAGTTAGGAATTAGAAATGACACGGAAATTAATCTTACTTACTAAGCGGCCCTTATATCTAAATCACATATTAGATTTTTAAAAAAGGGGTGTCGGGTGTCGGTTGCCCTTGTGTCGGATACTCCGCATTTACCCCTTCCCCTTTCCCCTTTACCCCTTCCCCTTTCCCCTTTACCCTACACCCCTTTGCAAAATACTTAAAACTTATGGCTCAAATTCATTGGGTGGGCGGTAATTTACCCCAAGTCGGGAAATTTTGGGCAGTTAGAGCATTAACAGAAAGTCTATTTTTCGCCAATCCCCACGTTGCGCCAATCGTTGTAGATACCAGTCCTGGTTCTTTACTGAGTGCAGTTTACAATCCCGCTCTATTAGAATCTCATACTCCCAGTAAATATTTTAGTAGCAGTCGATTAGCTGCGGATGAAATATTTGATTTGGTACATACATATAAAATCCTCATAGTTAAGTTAGCCAGCCATACTCAATCCGCATTTTTAGATTGGGTAAAAGATTCAGATATTCTTGATGATGATATCAGACATAATTTTTGGTTTGTCAGTAACGGACATCGAGACAGTATTAACTACTTTCAAGAGCTATGTAATTACGATTGGCAGCTCAACTGGGTGCGAAATCAACACACACGAGTTTGGGGCAATTTAGAGGAGACAGGCGACGAAACAGATCCGTTTAACATCTGCGATCTACCAGGCATTATTACCAATCCCGCAGAAATTGAATTTATCGAGGTAAGTGGGGCGATTCTCCATCATTTAGCCCATCCTGAAAATAGCGAAGTTCCATTATTGACAAGGATAAGGATTCAGCGATTTCTAGATCAGAGTCATCAGAATTTTATAGGTACGTCAACTCGTTGGCACAGCCTCCGCCTTGCGGAATCGACTAAACCACCACCGCCGCCCAAAATTATCTTTAGGCAGGTAGAAGATGAGAACAAAGAAGAAGACATACCCAATTAGAGTTAAATCGGCGAGCATAAAAAGCGGCTAATTGTAAAAATAAAATAATATATAATATAAAAGACAGACTATTCTCATTTAGATCGAAATATGAATACAGCAATTAAAAGCATCAGTTATGAAGTCAGCATCAACTCGAATGAATTTTCAACTAAAATAATCGAAGATTTAAAAATTCAGGGATTATATTTAGGTTGGATCCGAAAGGATACTAATAAGTGGGAATCACTTGTTAAATTAATGGTAGTAGAAGGTGGATATACGGTTGAGTACACTAGCAATCATGAAGAGATATCAGCTATATATCCAGGCTATAAAGACCTACTGCTAAGTTCGGAGTTAAATGTTGTTAATCGAGATTTTCCGCATATTTTTCGGAATAGAATGCCCCTATTGCGAAATGACGTTAAAAACCATTGTGAATTTCTGAAATTAGATTATCCCCAGATAGATAAAATAGCCTACGTCAGTCGCTGTGGTGGAAGGATCGGTGGCGATCGATTCAATATTTGTCCGCTGGTCGAACCCGATGCAATGGATAACTATACCTTCTACTGTACTTTAGATGGTATAGAAGAAAGAGAAGAGCCTAAAAGAATTTGGCAACAAGTTAGAGATCGGGTGGGAAATTTTCAATTATTAAAAGCTGAAGACAAATATTGCCTGGAATTTGAAGGTGTAGTCCTCGGATATCTTAAAAACTATTTTGAACTCATTGATGGCGACATCAGTAAGGTTGAGATTATTAATTTTTCCGATCCGGCCAAATGGCAGGGGTATGGAATTCTGCTCAAAGTTAGCATTCGTAGTAAAAATGCTTACGCTCATCGATTATTTTAAGCTATCTAGGCTACTTTAGATGTCGGAACAATATCAGATCGTTACTATTTCTAGTGAAACTCTTCATGAAAGTGAAAGATACGAAGGTGGAGCAGAAGAAAAATATAAAATTACTTGGGCGCAAGCAGATGTCGATCGTCAACAGATAGCTATTTTCAAAATCGATAACGAAGCCAGCGAACTAAGTCGGGTATGGATCGAAAAGCTCGGAGCCGAACTCGCAATTGCGATGGGATTACCTACAGCTACTTACGAGATGTGCCAAGTAGAGAATGAACGACAAGCGATTCTCTCTCCTAGTTACATGAAACTAGAAGGGCAAGAAAGATCGGGCATGATGCTCATGCAAGAAGTGCTAGCTGATAGCGAACGACTGTATACGATCGAGAATGTTTTTGCTGTATTCGATCGCCTCAATATCCAATTACCATCGGGCTACAATCCTCCCTCAAAAATCCGCACATCAAAAGATCTATTTGTTGGTTATTTACTCCACGACTATTGGATCGATAATCCAGATCGACACGATCGTAATTGGGGAATTCAAGTCGATCTCGACGGCAATAAGGAGCTATTACCAAACTATGATTACGGACGCGCTTTAGTCGATTTCCCGCTAACAAATAATCGATTGGAGATATTTGCCGAACGAATCGCCCAAGTTAGAACTTGTGCTTTTGTCGATCTTAGTGGCAATAAGATCGGCATGGATGAAATGGTTCAAGTACTGACCGACATTAGTCCATACGCTACGAAATATTGGAGCGAACGTATCGCCCAGGTGGGACAAGCACGATTAGAGGCTATCTTCGATCGTTTTCCGCCAAATTCGGCAAGTCTAGAAAGAATTGAATTTGCGAAAGTATTTATCGATTACAGTTCCCGCCGATTACAACAATTCACCTCAATTAGCGAACTAGCACTCCCCGAACTACCCCAGAGGGAAAACGCTCCCAGTCCCGACGACTTCCCAGAACCACCTAACGACTCACCGGAACCGCCCAACCCCCGAAATCGACCTAAACCGCCTACTCCTCCCAACTCTCCAAATCCCCTAAATTTGCCCGAACCAACAACTCCTACCGATTCTCCGCCTGAAGATTCCATCCCAACCGATACTACTACCACAAACGCTAATAAATCACCAGGAAATACCAATATGGGTATCGAATTAATCCATTACGACCTCATCAACAGAAGACCACAAATCGGTTTGACTACTGGTGCAATTAGATCGGAGATTAGGGAAGGCACCGCTATCGAACAATTATTGAGGAGGCAAGGATTACTTAAAGAAGGCGAACAGCCAACATTCTACGTCGCTCCCTACTCTAAATATATTAACGTTGACGACCTTACCAAACATGCTCCTGAAGGCACCGTCTTACTAGCTACAAGCTCGGCTCAACTCTATTTTGGTTCGCCCGCAGTCAAGGCGGCAATTAAGACGTTGATGCCCCTAGAAACCCAGATTCCAGGTTACGCCAGGGGTTTATTTGCCAAAGGACAGAGCCAATCCCTAGATCTGGAGTTGAAGGTATTGGTAGTAGACCACGAAACGGGTCAGAATAACTACGGTATCCCAGAAATTGCGATTCGGAATATTGCGGCTGATGGTGCGAGTATAATCGATCGAGCTATCGGCGAACAGATGAAATTAATTGAGGATGTCGGACTATCCCAAGTGCGCGGATACAGTCTCGATCCCCAAATCGGCTCCTACTATATCAAAGGAACAGTCACCCCCCTCAATCTCCAGAAATACTTCGCCACTCATGGGGTGGATGTAGATGTGGATCTGGTTCTCACTACCTCGATGCTCAAAGGTTTAGGTGGTGGTAAACTTCCCCCTGAAATCGGCATACATCAAGTCGATCCTCAAGACTTGTTTATCACCAGAACCGAGCAATTCCGGCAAACTACCGCCAAATTGGGTTCAGTGCAGGATTTATATGCTATCGGATTGGCAAAAGATGTGAGCATCCCCGTCCAGACAGCGATTCAAGATCTCCAACAGAAACAAATGGATCTCATCAGTCTGGCGGAAGATTACGTCCGTACCTTCAAAATATCCCAACAGGAGGAGGTGAGAAAAGGCAAACCTGAAGTCGAACTACCAGGAAATATCGCCTTTATCGATACGATCTTAGAATCCAAGAATTGGGGGCTACTCGAACTACCTAGCGTCCGCGCGAACCTCCAAGAGTATGTAGACGGGCAAATTAAGAATATTAATGAAGGAGCGATCTCATCAATGCGGGGTGAGTTTCGTCCGATTGTCGTTTGTGGCGAACTCAAGCATAATCAGATTGCTGGAGCGGGCTTAAATACTGGCGATAAACACGTCGCCTTGCGATTTCCCGTACTCAATCGCGGACAGGTACAAGCGGTAACAGTCAATAACGATATTTCCTTCTTCCTTAATCCCGAACTGGAGGGAGTCATCCCCGATGCCATTTATGTCGGTCGGCAAACGTTGGCGGAGATCGAGCAGGATGACCCTGAAACCTATCAACAGATTATCGAAGAGTTTGGATCGGTTGAAGCTGCACAAGCATCTTGGCGGACGAATTTAGAGGCAATGAAGGCAGATTTCGATGGGGATCAGATCGCGTTATTTGCCGAGCAAGATTATCCTAATTTCTATCAGGAAGTCGTCGATAACCTCAAGCCAGAGAAGTTGATGCACTTTGTTTCTAAGGATAAGAAGCAACTAATTCAGAGTGAAGATTTACCAGGGATGGTGGTTGAACGACTTAAAGATTATGTGGGGATTATCAATAGCAATCTGGGCAAAATTAACAAGCTCTATTCCACATTAGACTTTATTATTGCCAGTACCGATGGTGATTTATCCGCAGCAGATCGGCGATCTGCCGAACAACTTAAAGCCGAAACATTGCAGTTAGCGTTTGAGGCGTTCCAAAAGTATCGCGAGAGTGCAGAGTCGCTAGTCGAGCCAGACGTAACAGTAGACATTAAGCTTCCAGCGGAACTCCAAGCAACCTTCGAGCAGTTCGCACCATTTTATAGTATCGATTTCCTCAAAATGCAATCGGATAATCCTCGCGCTCAAGCCAATTATCTGCATCAAATCAAAGATGGTATCGCCCTCTTAGTAGGTGCTTACAAGCTTAAATCTCTAACAGCAATCCCCATTAATGCCAAAAAAGGGATAGTTCTACCTTCAGATCTGATTAAGGATATGGAGCAAATGAAATTCATGAAGCTGGCACAAATTCGAGAGGGGAAGGCAGATCTGGCGTTACTGGTTGAGTATCTGGATAATTACGCCAGTATTCATGCCAGATTGAGTAAGATTATTGACTTGTCACAACCGATAGTATCTAATCGCCAAGGCTTTAACCCCGACACCAATGAGATGGATCGGATTACCACTACTAACATTAAAATTACTCCCAACCACGCCTACGATCCCACTCAGATCGACAAGTATCTACGGGATTACCAAACTGTGGTACTCCGTAAGTGTATCGAGGTGGTAGATAAGGAGAATCAACGATCGGTAGATTTCGTCAAATCTGGGATTAAACCCGACGAGGGCAGAGTTTATGCGGTCACTGATAAGTTGCCAGATCTCGATTGCAGTATCCCGCTCCTCAAACAAATTATCATCCAAGAGAATCACCAGGATCGCTTGCCAGTTCCAACAAAGCTGACAATTAACGCGCTGTTCGAGCAACTAAGGTATGTGCCTGTGGCTCCAGAAATTAAAAGTATGGTCGCCAGTTTTCGGAGCGATTATCAGGAGATCAAGAGCATTATCGCGCTGGAAACTCAGACTTTAAGAGCATTCGAGCATGGTAAGCCAATCGTCCTGAATATCTACACTCCAAACGGCGATAAAGTCGTCGTTGGTAGTTGTAACGTCAGTGAGATTAACACTTTTCGTCAGTTAGCAGGCAGAGGTAGTATTGATGTCAGTGATGGACTGGTAGTGTTTAGTCCAGACGATTCAGATCGAGAAGGCATCAATTATGAATACGTGTTGGGGTCTACAGCGGTAACATCGGCGCGGATTGAGGGCAAGCAACCTGTCACTGAATTTGAGTTTGAAATCGTCCATAACCGGATTGAAGAACTCAAAGCTGAATCGCGAGAAGTCCTGGCAGAATTTCGCAACGTTATCGAGCAGCGGGGCTGGAATCGGCGCGAGGTGTTCGCAGCGGCGGCTCAACTGGTGGGCGAAAAGTCCATCTCGCAAGATTTTGTGCTGAGTTGTCTGCCAGAAGTGCTAAATGAGTATGTGGTTGAGACTGGAGTATCGAATATCGTCGTTAAGACAGAGTACGCCAGTTATCTGACTGAACCCACTAAATATATGGTTACGCCTGGGGAAGCTGGTGTAAAAAAACTTGAGGCGCAAGCGGTAGTTGAGGGTAAACAACAGTGGATCGAGGTTGGTGATTTGGTGAGTTATGGCAATCAATTATTAGACAAAAGTACTTTTAGCGGCTCGATCGAGCCAAGTTACAATACAGTAACATTTATCTCACCTAACGACCAAGGAAACCAGCGAACGGTTGCTGTCGGCAAACTCACTAGTGCGGGTAGAACAGTCATCGAGCAATCAGAACCACTCAAAAATTTGCAGGTGGTTAGACAGCAAACACCGAGTTACCGACTTAAATTTGAGGACATCGATATCAAAATTAGCGATCTCGCTCCAGCAGTCGCGGCTGTATTGAGCGGTAATAAATCGACGGATTTAGTCCTCGAACGTCTTCAGATCTTCGACAACAAGTTTTCTGCCACAGCGGTTATCGATGACCAAACCTACTACCTCTCTGGGGTTAATGCCAGTACTAGCTTTGAAAAGAAAAATCGCGAGAATATCGTAGAACCTGTTCGGCAGGAGCGGTTTGAGGGGGCTAACGTCTCGATCGTCCAAGATGCCCAACCAGACGAAGTATTCGAGGTCTACAGCGGCGATACAAAAATTGGCGAGATTACTCAAAAAGCCGAATTAGCCTACTGGGGCAAACGTTTTCAGGAGCTTGAGGAAGGAAATCAGATCGAGATGAAGGTGCAGACTGTTACACCCAAGTATTTGGGCTACAACGTCAGGATTGATGAGGATACCCTATACAACAACAATGTCTGGGCGGAGGTCGCACCCGCTCAAAGCTATCAGGGTGAGGATAAGCAACTCAAGACTAGTAAACAAGAGGAAAAGTGGGGGGAGAGAAAGGCTGTGGTCATTAAAGCCGCCGTCCAAAACCTGAGACGTGTTGCTGATACTAACTGCTACCCGCAGTCCTTTTCGGTCAAGGTCAATGTGCCTGTTATTGATGAGTCGGGCTTAAAAGAGGTCGAGCAGTTGCAGTTGGTGGTTCCTAATCATAAAATCGATGTACTAGAGAAATATTTCAAAAAGGATGACGTTAATGTCAAGTACACAAAGCTGGAACGAGGCATTCCATCCACTTACGAAGAGTCGCGTCGTGCCTATACAGTCCTAAGAGTTAACCTTGAAACATTAGCACCTAAAGTCAAAAGTACGATCTCCCGACAATTGGGTAAACCTGTCTCCCAATCTGACTATGAGGCAAAACTTGCCACTATCCCGATCGCCAACGAGTGGACACCAATTAAGCTAAACAGTCTCAAAAAGTGGATCGAACAATATCCACAATCCCAAGACACCCCAGTACTAGATCTGGACAAATCAAAACCCGTCCCTTTTACGCTCAAACCCATTACTGGCGAGGTGCAAACTCGATTTAAGGGCAAGGCGATGGCGATTGGTGGTTCGATCGTGTTTGAGTTTGTAAACCCCAGGCAGCGAGACACAGCTATGCACCATTTGGGTCTGCCGATCGATGCCGAACTCCCCACCGAAGATGGTAAAACCCGTTATTTTGCCGTAGTAGAAGCTGCAACACTCCAAACTTATCTTAACGATCGCGCAGTCAGTCACGTCCTAATACAGGATGGTGTCAAACGGACTAACCCAATCCTCAACTCTTACAGCACTAGCAAGGACTGGATGAAATTACCTGCTCGATCTCAAACGGATATCATCATGGGCTACCAAGCCAGCAAGTACATCGGCATCCCGCTAGCAGCGAAGAGCCGAACAACTATGTACCGCGACAACTGGGGAGCTAATGCCAACGCCACCAGCTACAAATCCTCAGATGTGGTGATGGTGACTGGCAATAGAACGGGAAAAGACACCAGCAACGAGCTACTAGCACGACATTTTAGAACTGAGTACATACCGTTACTCAATGCTGCTGTGCAAGCACAAGCAACGATCCTTGTTGGTGCCGATACTGGGATCGATCGAATGGTCACAGACTACCTCGTTGAAGCTGGATACAACCTATACCTCAACTCTGCGGGAATATACGAAGCAAGTAACCAAGCTCCAGAGGTAGAGATAGAGGTGTTTGTAGCAGCACCAAAACAGGATCTGGAGCAGGAGGAAGAACAGGAATATGCGGAGATGACGATGTGATCGATGTACTGATAGTAGAGGATAATTATGCTCCAGCGATGTGTCTCAAAAAAACAGAGCGTTATATACAATATCAGCTCTGTTTTTTTGAGTCAAATTTAACTGAGTTGCAAGAGTAGCTCGGTTTTCAATTATTCATCCTATTGTGCAATGCCTCTTTAAGATCTGCGACTTCAGACAGATATTTTTCAGTTGCATTCTTTTTCTCTTTCACCCATCTAGTCTTTTGCTCTGCCTCCGTCTCTGGAATCCATTCGGCTTCTGCCTTCAGGATTTTGGCAATTTCTTCGGCTGCATCTTTTTCATACATTTTAAGTGCTTCAGAAGGCTTTATATCACTACACTGAATATATTCTTCAAAAAATCTTTTCTTATCTTCCGGTGTAATAGTGCCGTCAGCATAAAAACCCCATTGGTAGTTTGGAACCAATATACAACTAAAGTCAAGTTCAAAAACTCTCTGCCCGTTAACTTTACTCACAACTACCACACTTATTTATCAACTCCGATCTTAGCAATAAATTCCGCAAAACATCAGTGCGATCTGGCGTAATTTGGATGCTGATTTCTTCCACTTTCTACTCAACACCATTACTAAGAATTCGAGCTAGTAGACATATTTCTCGAAAGCCTTTGATCGGCATGATTTCTGGCTCCCAACCAATTGCTTGTAATTGTCGGATTTTTGTACCAATCGAAATAGTATTGTCGAGCAGTACTTCCCAAGTTGGTATGACGATCGCCGGATCGGATAACAATCTTTGAATGATACTCGTTGAAATCCGCCGTACCTGACGAGGAAATAGTCTTGGACGACCTTCTTCACTGAGATTAGCTGAAACAGTTCCAGCTAATCCTGGAATACGTTGTGGTTGAGAGAGCCTCAACTCTCGCTCATAATTATCAATAGCAGCCTGGAACTCCAGAGGAGTTCTCAGCGGAATTGGCGGTAATATTTTCTTGGCTTTTTTCTCTGATAGAGGTTGTTTATCCTCTATTAAAGTTGCTATTTTCTTACTCTTCTTTTCCTGAGTCGTAACATTAGATTTTTTAGCACCAGTTCCCACTTTTGAACCTGTCGAATTATCTTCACTTGGCAGCGAAGATAATTCTTCTTCTATCAAAACTACTTCTTTTTCTTGCTTATTTTTACTTTTAGTAGTAGATTTCTTAGATTTTTTAGCAGCAGATTTTGCCTCTGTTACTACCGGAGCTTCCTCAATTTTAATAATCTTTAGTATACTTGTTTTTCCTGCCAAACCTGCCATTTGAAACCTCCAATCATGTTCCTGTAACTCTTAGAATTTGCACCAAATATTTTCTAATTATACCAAATCACAAAAGCTTAATTAGCATTGAAAAACAATTTTCCATCAATTTTCCAGCCGCAACTCATCGCTCGCGTAGCGAATAGTTCTGTTAATTTCCTCGTGATAGACGACAAAAGGTTTAGCAACAGACTTAAAGACGTGCTTAACCACACCTAGCAGCCCCGTCAAGGTAGTGACAACAGTTCCGCTGGGAATCCCTTGATTTTCCGCTGCCAAGGGGCTTGCTGGAGCAGCAGGCTGTGGTAGAACCATCAAAGCGGCGATCGCCTCCCGCTCTTTAACCCCCAATACTCGCCACAGATCGATTTTCTGGGATTGGGAAAGATCCGCTACCACGGACTGAACCAGATCGGGAGTCTGAGCAGCAACTAGTTTATCAGCTAATTCGATCGTCAACTCGATCGCTTCCCACTGAGGATGGTGCAGAAATTCCCCCAGCAGCTCGTCATCAATCGCCAAAATATTCGCCCTCACATCACGGGCAATCTCGACTACAGAACGGTGGTTTGTAGTTGAAAAAATTGTTTCGAGCGGCTCAATGCGTAATCTTCTAGTAGTATGCACAGACTTTAGCTCCGACTGAGACTCTAGATCTAATTCTAAGTCTGAAACTACCTGAGAGTGAGAGAAAGATTCTGATAGTGGTTTGGTTAAGTCTAATACTGATTCAGACTCTGGCTGGGCTAGGGTAGATAAATGCTCTTGGAGAGAAGAAGAATCTGAGAGATCTGGGACTTGGGGAACTAGAGAGGAGGGTAAATCTGGGGGGCTGGAGGTTTCAGCTATAAAAGCTTCATATAGGGGGGGGGTGTGGGACGATTTAATCTCAGACTGGATTTGAGCGGTTTCAATTTTTTGGTCTAATTCATTCAAAATTGGATGAACTTCAGTTAGAACAATGGTTTGAGCAGTAATAGTGGGGGGTGTGGTATTTTCGAGGTTTTTGCCATCTTTATTTCCCGCCCACATCGCTTTGTACGCTTTTTGATACAAGGTGTTGCGACTGATGCTTTCACCAAATAATTCACGGCATTTAGCTTGAATCATGACGAGGCGTTGGCCGATCTGCTCTGGTAGTTCCTCTAAGGCGGCGAGAATGTCGTTTAACCGTTGCTTGGTGCGTTCGGCGATGGTTTGGTTATGTAGGTTAATTCCGGCTGTCTTGGGGTTCAGACGAGCCACTAGCTGATGGGGGGTAATTCCACATCTGGGGGGGAATCCACAATATTTGATATAATATTTGTTGTCGATGGTGCTGTTAATCCAGTCTTGAATCTTGCGCTCGATTTCGTGTTGGTGGCGACAGTATTCGTGGTAGCCGTTGGTGGCGATCACTTTTTGATGCACCCAGTCAAATAACTGTTGTTTGTCTTCTAGTCCTTCAAAGACGATGCCATAACAGACAAATTGGGGGAGTAAGTCGTTGGTTTGATGGTAGTCTGTCCAACCAATATCTAAAGTTAGTTCGAGGTTCTCTTTCCAGTCTTGGGCAATTTCGGAGTAGCTACCAGAATGGTGTTGGTATTTATTGATGTATTTCTTGAATAACTCATACGCCCATTCAAATTTATTCTCTATCCATTTCAGATCGTTGAATTGGGCAGATTTTTCGGCTTGGGCGAGGAACATACCTAGTCGTCCCTCTGGGGTAAGGTTGGCGAAAGAAATTAGTTCTTCGCCCCATTGGTCTAATAAACAGGCTCCACTGTCGGGTTGAAGGGGGAGGCGGTGGGGTTTATAATAGGTGGGCTGAGTTTTGTCGCTGCTGTAAGCTTTGGTATTAGGAAAGATTTCGATCTGTCCGTTTTTAATCGGGAATTTGGCGTTAATTAAGGTGACGCGAATCAATGCGGCGATGCGGAAGGTGGGAACGGGACGAGGAAAGAAGTAGTAGATGTGGATACCGCCACTATGGGAACTTCGGATCGGTACTGGGTATACTAGTTCGATCTGCTCTAGGGTGAATAGGAGTCGGGCGTACGCCTGGGGGTCGTTGTTGGGATGGTATGGGCTATGAATATCAATATCAATCATGGCATAGCGGGTTTTATCGCCAAAGCTAACTCCCAACAGGTGGAGGTCATCGATGTAGAGTTTGATAAATTCGCCTTTGGAGAGTCGATATTTACGATTTGTCCGCCAGTTGGGTTGGGGAATGTTATCGGCGGTGATGAAGTTAAAGCCGATATGGAAAAGGTTAATCAGTTGGAGCAGGTGGGGGGGACGTATCATTGTTTCTAGTTAGGGTGAATAACTAGGGCTACTTGATACTATTTTGCCGAGGCGGAAAGGCTCTACTTTATCATCTATGTGGTAAGATGGGAATGGCTGTACAGTAGCGATCTGAAGCAAAAAAATCAAGTTAAGAGAGAATTTTAACTCTAGCCATTTTTGATGATTTCAACTTCGTTTACTCCTAGCACTAAAATCCACATATCCCAAAACTTTCGCGTCGTCTGGGGACGAGCGCAACCCCACATGGCGGTTCGTGTCTACAAATACTCCTCTAAACCCCTATCAATTCAGTCTAAGTCTCGATCGGTGAGATTCAGTACACTACAGGTCAGTAGCAATGGATTACACGGATTTCGACTCGATCGCATGTTGTCTGGCTCTGATTACTAACAGGTTGGCACAGTCAGCAACTAGTATTCCAGTACGATCAAAAGACAATCTGACATGGTGGTTTCCTCAAGCCTCAAAAAAATTAATAAAAAAATTAATAATTGGCACAAGTGAGATCCAGTAAACATTTGACAATCGGTAGGCTAATAATTTTCGAGAAAACCTACCTAAGTGTTGAACCGCATGATAAAGTAGAAATGAAACCGGTCGCCAAACAGATTTCATTTCAAGGCAAATAGTATAATTGTACCGATAAAAAGCTGGGGATTTTGTTCCGAGCTTTTTTGGTGTTTGCCCTAATGGATAAGTAATTACGGGGTCACAGTATTAGAACTGTATCTTTATCAAAAGCCTCCGACAGAGATATTTTTTAAGCAGTGTATCTATGGTACCCCGAATGATACCAGATCTTGCAGTTTTATCAAGATTTGGAATAAAATCCAGGTTGATTAAGACTTTAGCATATTCCGAGCATAAGTTTGACAAAAATTTCGCTCTCAACTATATAATTTGCCGCTATTCATAGGTTTGGTGAGTTAGGTTTGCGCTACAATTCTTAATCTTTCATTGACGCTCGACCTGCAATCACTCAGGATTAAAATTAATCCCCAACTTGAGAGCCGGATTATTCACCCACCTGTCGCCAATATGCGTATAAATCGCCGTAGTCTTAGGATCGGCATGACCGAGTAAATCCTGGACTTGGCGCAAGGATGCCCCATTCTGAATCGCTAGCGTC
>JANYDE010000011.1 GCA_025359915.1 Chamaesiphon sp. 336R_metabinner_41
TATACATTACTTGTACGGATATATCGATTTCTTCACTAATTTTAGTTGATTTTAGCCGATTTCATTGAACTTGACTAACTTTTTATTGTTTATATCTCTCTCTGTGTCTGGGTTTTGGCTTTTGTCAGCAAGCCCTAGTTACAATCGAGCAATTAAACTTAATCCTATCAATCAATCAGCTTGGAGTGGCATCCGCTGCACTATCTGTTTTAGGGCGATGGGAAGAAGCATTGGATAGTTGTGAAAAAGCAATTGAGCTTAAATCTGATGACTACAACGTTTGGGTTCTTCTCAGCGGTGGTTGCAAACAGTGACTTGGCAAGAACTCGCTGACTGGTTAGCTCAATTCAGTTCACTAAAAATAGTTAAACTTTATGTCAATTTTGGGCGCAACTTTTCCGATCACATCGGGACTAAATGATTTGTCAATCGAGAGCTTCCTGTTACCTGCACATGATTGGGTAGCAGCCGCCAAACAATTAGTAAATAATCGAAGTTTGCCACAAACTCCAGCTCAATTCTGGGATAAAACCGATCGAATGGCGGTGACAACAGCGGGAGGAATCGCTTTCGGTAGTGCAATTGCTCAAATTCCTGGGGCGATTGTTGGTGGTGCCTTGGGTGTGATATTTGGTTGGTCGATTGGATTTCGGAAAACAGCCAAACAGAAATATCCTAATCAAAATATCGATCGATCAATCTCTAGCGATCTAATCGATAGTAATAAATCGATCGACTTCTATGATATCCCTACCGAGCAACTAGCAATGATGGCGCAGGAAGCGACAAAAGATGCCGTTGAAAATCTTCATCACAAGGGCATTTCTACCCACGGAATGCGAGACGGAATTATCTACGAGACAGGATTAGGCAAAACAGATTGCTAATATTAGGATATGAATCAGCCCCAACTAATTATGATTGCAGGGCCAAATGGTGCTGGAAAATCGACAATCACTCAGAGATTTAGAGATAATAATCTACTCTCCAGTAACTATATTAATCCAGATGAAATCGTCTTGAATATGACTGAGATTATCGATCCGGTTGAGCGTGTCTATGCTGCGGCTAGGGAAGCAGATCGTCAACGACAAGAGTTATTATTAGCACGGGAATAGATGGCTTTTGAAACGGTAATGAGTCATCCTAGTAAAATAGAATTTGCGATCGCTGCTAGAGCTACGGGCTATCGAGTTACGCTAATTTTTGTTGGTGTGATCAGTCCCGAAATCTCAATCCTGCGGGTGAAACAACGGGTCGCAAATGGTGGTCATGATGTCCCCAGACAGAAAATAGTCGATCGATACAATCGAGTGATGTCACTCTTGCCACAGGCGATTCAAGCAGTCGATCGAGCTTTATTATTTGATAACTCTGACGATTTGACTGGTGCGAAATTAGTGGCTGAATTTCGTGATGGTAAGCAAACTTATGAGATTTTGAATCCACCTCAATACGCAATAATTAGATGAAGTTAAATTTTTTATTTGTTTGGGGTGCATTGACGGTAGCTGTGATAATTGCTGCTTCTATTCTTAGGAAAAATCGCAAGAAAAATTCATTGTCCGAAACAGAATTTTTCTTGACAGGTTTTGCGATCGGGAGTGCAATTTCATTAGCAAAAGTGCGAATTAAAGTAATTGGCGATGAAAAACTTCAAGCCGACCTCGATCTGGATGGTGCGATCTCCCTCTGTCTCGGTTGTGGCTTCGGAATTTTCCTGTCACTGAAAGAGGTAATCAAACTGTTTTCGTAACCCTTTTACTCATGTTAACAGAATGTGAATTAAGTATTTTTCTTCCTGACTCGATCGTATAATTCTTCCATTACTTCAACAAATGAGTTGTCCTGTGTCCAAAATGGTGGGAAGTCACCTCCTTTTTTGATCACCACTGCGGGGATAGTGGCAATTTCACCCAGTGGAAATATTTGTGGTAATCGCTGTGCGCCTTGCCAAAACTTTTTAGGTGTGGTGGGAAGGGGTAGAACTATTTTTAGCGGTTTGGTATAATAGGAGTCTGTCGGTTGTAGCGATAGTTCGCCCTCGTCTAGGGTTGAAGCTAAAGCTTTTCCCAAGGGTGATTTGGCTAATTCTTGCTGAAGTTTGGCTTTGGAAATCCCCCGTAGTTCAAATAGGAGAAAGGGATCTAGATCTAATTCTGCGGCGACTAAATAGTAAACTCCCGCGATATGTTTACAGGGATTACTATAATCGGGACAGGAACAATCTGTTTTGAAATCTTTGCGGTTGTGGGGAAGTAAATGGAGATTAAGTTCGGCGAAGGTTGCTTCGATATTATCGGGGACTTCTCCCAATAGCAGTCGAGAAATTAAACTCGCTTTGGAACCGAGCCGAGCAATTATTTTTGACCAATCTGCGGCTTTAATTGGGGTAATCTCGATCGATACTTTATAGAGTGGTTCTTTATAAACACCAAAATATGGATTGATTGAACCTCTGACTTTGGCGGTAATTTTGCCATCGGTAATCTGATGCTCGGTAATTTTACCATTCCGCGCATAGCTACGTCCACGCCCCAATCTCGCCGAGTCGCTAAATGCTTCCAGAGCTTCGATGAATGTTTTACCCCACCATGTTCTTGTGAATTTTGCCATAGTTGTATTTTTTAACCGCAAAGACGCAGAGGGCACAGAGAAGAGAAAAGACAAGAGAAAAAATTTATCATAACACCGTCTGTTTATTCAAAGCAATTAATTGCTTAAAGCTTTCATTGTCTAATTCTGTCAACCAAGATTCATCGGCTCCGACAATCGAACTGGCGATCTTTTTCTTGTTTTCAATCATTTCATCGATCCGTTCTTCTAATGTGCCTAAAGTGATAAATTTGTGGACGAAGACATTCTTCTGTTGTCCGATTCTAAAGGCTCGATCTGTTGCTTGATCTTCGACAGCCGGATTCCACCATCGATCGAAATGAAAGACGTGATTGGCTTTTGTGAGGGTAATTCCGACACCGCCTGCTTTTAATGACAGGACAAAGGCGGAAGGTGCAGTGGCGGGATCTTGAAATTCAGTTATCATCTGCTCGCGTTTGGGGCGAGATGTACCGCCGTGGAGATAATATGTTTGGTAGCGCATAGTTTGTTTGATATATTGCTGGAGTGCTTCGCCGATTTCGGTAAATTGGGTGAAGATTAACAGGCTCTCGCCTTCGGCGGTGACTTCTTCGAGCATTTCCGCCAAGCGTTGCAATTTGTGAGAGCGTGCGGATGTAAATTCGCTATTATCTTGGAGGAATTGGCGAGGATGATTACAAATTTGTTTGAGTTTCATTAGGGTAGAAAACATCAATCCTTTGCGTTGGATGCCTTCGGCTGTTTCTAGCTGGTGGATCACATCTTTGACGACGACTTCATAGAGTGAGGCTTGTTCTTTGGTAAGGTTGCAATATTGTTTGTGTTCGATTTTGTCCGGTAAATCTTTGATAATAGTTTTATCCGTTTTTACCCGTCGCAGGATAAATGGTTGAACTAATTTTTTGAGGATAGTGGATTGAACTAGATCTCGATCTTTTTGAATTGGAATTTCAAAGGATTTGCGAAACTGGGCTTCCTTCCCTAAATAGCCAGGATTGAGAAAATTGAAAATCGACCATAAATCTAACAGGCGATTTTCGACAGGTGTTCCCGTCAGTGCGAGACGGTGCTGCGCTGGTAATTTGAGAATAGCTTTAGTTTGTTCTGCGGTAGGATTCTTGATATTCTGAGCTTCATCGATCACGATTCGATGCCAATTTGCGGCTTGCAATAACTTACTATCCTTCCGAACCAGCGTATAAGAAGTAATCAATACATCGCAATCGCAAACAGCCGTTTTAAATGCGGCTAAATCTTGGACTCGATCGCTGCCATGATGTATTCTGATCTTGAGATGAGGTGCAAATTTATCAATCTCCTTCGCCCAATTCCCCAGCACCGAAGTCGGCGCAATTAATAACGTCGGCAAAATCTCTTCCGCTCCTTCCCGCTCAATAATTAACGCCGCAATTACTTGAATAGTTTTCCCCAACCCCATATCATCAGCCAGACAACCATTTAAACCCAACCGTTCGAGATATTGAATCCAGGCTACCCCACGTTTTTGATATTCACGCAAAGTCCCCTGTAATAATGGCGGATTCTCGATCGGTTGCAGATGACTAGGATCGTGTAAATTAGCCATCATCGCTGCTAAACTATCATCAGCTTCGACTTCCAAATCCTCATCCGCCGCTGCATTTTTCTGCATCAATTCCAACAGCGTCAATTGCGGCTGATTTTCCTGATGTGACTGCCAAAATTCGAGCATCTGCTGCATTTTATCCAGATCCAATTCCATCCACTGTCCACGAAATTGAATCAGTGGAGCCTTCGCCTCAACTAATTCTTGCCACTCCTGATGGCTAATCGCCTCATCACCGAGCGCGAGTTCATAGTGATAGTCAATCAGGTTATCCAACTGCAATAAGCCCTTCCCCGCAGTGCTAGCTGCCGATTTTTGCGACGAAGCTTTGAGCCGGAGTTTCGCTCTGGCTCTCCCCTGAGCAGTCCACCAAGCGGGAACGATCACTTTATAGCCAGCATCCTCTAATACCCACGCACTTTCAGCTAAAAATTCAAAAGCAGCGGTGAGACTGAGGGAAAAGCTGACGGGTTGATCCGTTTCCAATCCTTGCCAAATTTGAGGATAAATTCGCGCCGCGTAACCTAAATTTAGCAGTAAGTCTTTTTCAAACTCTTTGCCAAATTGCTGCTGCATCGCTTTTTTGCTCTTACTATCAAGCTGCCAATAGTCATCGAGTTCGAGTTTTAATGAAGGATCTTGTTTGGCAGAGACAAAGAATTTGATGTTCCAATTATTTGGAGCTTGGGCGGCTGCTTCCTGAAGTTTGAAACAGAGATAAAATCCAGAATTATTTTGAGCGGCGACTAATTTATGTCTCCATATTTGCCACTGCTTATAGATCTCTAAACCTTGGTAATCCGTCCAAGGCGCACTCGCATTGGGATTAAGTTTCAAACAGCCAGCCAGTAATCGCGAATTGGTAATTTTCTTCTCAAAGGTGCCAGGAATAGAGACATTAGCGACGAAATTATTCAGTAGACATTCGGAAAAATGCCGTAGTAAGGTTTCTTTATCATGAAACTCTATCGGTGCATCAGCACGATCTAAACCACCTGTACAAACTAGGGGCAGATACTCGATATATTCCTGAATCTTAGCTTCGTAAGCTTCCGAAACAATTTCCCAACCAGGATAGATTTCATGAGTGGGGAGAACAATCTTTTTGCTCTTACTTTTAGGCGCAGGTATTTCTCGATACTTTAAAGCCGGAATATAGCGATCCTTCTGGAACAGTTCTCGCACAGATTGACTATAGTGATACCAGAACAATAGATCAGATCCAAGCTGAATCTCTGAACTACCGTAGAGACAGAGAAAATGAATATCATTGAGTAGCTTAATAATCGAGTTTACCTGAAAACAATCGATCGACCAAATCTGCCAATTCGTCGGAGCTAGGACTTCAGCTTCCAGATAGCGAGTCAGTTCAAGTGACGGCTGGGGTTGAGTTTCGGTGCTGGGCAGGACAAAATATCTGGTAATAATACTCCCCAACATCGAACCATATTTAGGCGCAGCCAACCCTAGTTCATCGAGTAAGAATTTTGATAGATCCGCTTTATTTAATTGCTGCGGGTGTCGATGCGCTCCATCATTTTTCGACTGTCTACTAGGCTCGTCAGTTTCCACCCACAGGTAAAAGTTGCCACCTTGGACAAATTCATCACCAGAATTTGGAATCCATGTACCATGCAGAATCTTCATACAGGATCGGTATTGCGAAGGGAAAAGCGTCTCTTCATTTTAGCTGTTGGTAACGACTTAGCGTTGTACTCACTTTCTACACAAAATCCCGTCCTCTGCGTTTTAGAAACTATTTGACTTCGCCATCAAATAAACTCATCCACAACCGTTGGGTGCCGAGGGTACCTGTGCAGAAGAGCAGTTTACCGAGCAGGGAAATTGCCAACTGATTTAATTTATCATCATCTTGATAGATGGCTACCTTGGTGCGGCGGGGATTCATCTTGCTGCGAAAATGGGCGCGGAAGCGGTCTAAATACTCCGAGAGCCGGAAATTGCATTCAGGGGGGATTTGCTTGACACTGAGCTGCTGCTGGGCTAGGAGGAGTTGACGAATTGTGACTGTGAGACGGCTAGCTAATCGACAACCGATCGCACTGAGAGCTTTGGCTTCTTTGACTGATAGATTACGGCGGGTATGAGCGCGACGCATCGGATTCGTCGATCGCATTCGCCACAAGACGATCCGATTTTTGATCACGTCGTCTAAATTTAGTTCTTTAGCCAGCTCTAGAATCTGTTCTGAACTGCTTGATTCGATCGCTTCGATGGCAAGTAACATCAGATCTAGTTCGACCTTGGTGCGGCGCGGACAAGCATCTCCCGCAATACTTGGATTGGGCAGGGTTTCGAGTATTCCCATGAGCGACTCGGACATGGGACCATTGATGGGCGATGCTGTCATATTACGAAGATCGATCGACTATTACTGGGCGGGGTTTAAATACTATAGATCTAGACTCAATTTCATAACAAAATTGTTGCAATTTTCCTGAAATTACGAGAATCTATTAATTTAGATCGTCAACATCAGCATACCTGAATTTCAGGCATTAACCACAATCAGTGTTGCTGACCTTTGACTAGGAGGCGGATTTTCTGAGGGTTTTCGCTCTCCATCCTCGACAGGTGCTAATTTTCAACCCGAAGCTATCCCCCCTAACAGCTACAGCCCCAAACCAGAATGTTAAGAAATTTAGCTGAAACAGTCGAAGTTTGGTAAGATAGGAAGCATATATACATATTCTCCTAAATTATTATGCTAACTGTTAAATATTTTTTGCGGGGGTTTGAGTCAAACTAAATTTCTCATTCCTACGGACGATCTGACTCGTTGATGGTTGTTATACCAAATCGGCATCTGACTATAAAGTCTAGAGCCTCATACTTAAATTTCTATATCTTTAAAATTAACTAGCTAGACTTAGCACCAAGGTCATGTCTGCGCGATCTACGACTCTATGGTTGGGTAATTCCTAACCCTAGTTATTTGTGCCAATCTAATTTGGCGCAGTCAGGATCGAATAGATATTTGACTTGTCTACTTTAACTTATAAAAAAATAACTAGGTACTATTATAATGTTTTCTGCCGCTAACCGTCTCTCCATCTTTGTGGACGGGAATAATATGTTTTATGCCCAGCAAAAGAATGGGTGGTTTTTTGATCCTCGGCGCGTGCTGGAGTATTTTACCAAAGAACCGGAGTTGATGCTAATCAATGCTTTTTGGTATACTGGGCTAAAGGATGCTCAAGATCAACGGGGCTTTCGCGATGCGCTGATCAGTCTGGGTTATACGGTTCGCACCAAGATTCTCAAGGAGTATTATGATGATACTTCCGGTCGCTATTCCCAAAAGGCGAATTTGGATATTGAAATTGTGGTCGATATGTTTAATACTGTAGATCAGTATAATCGGGTGGTGCTGTTTAGTGGTGATGGTGATTTTGAGCGAGCGATCGAGTTACTGCGATCGAAGAATACGCACATCACGGTCATATCTACTGAAGGGATGATCGCTAGGGAACTGAGAAATGTCACGGATCGATATATCGATCTCAATGATATTCGCGATCGAATTGAAAAAGTTGATTCTCTCTAGGAGAACTAAGTTAAGTGTTAGAGCAACAACAACTAAAAGTAATAATGCAGTCAACTTTATTAGAGTTACTAGTGCTTATTTAGGTGGCAGAAAGATCCTCTTTAGTAAATCTGTCACCTTAAAATATTAGTCAGACAAATAGAGACAAACAGATCCCCGACTTCTCCAAAGAAGTCGGGGATCTGGACGCTCCACAAGTAACTCCGATCATTATTATTTTTAGCTAACTAACATCATGACTCAACAACCAGAATCAGATCGGGTAATTATTTTTGATACCACCCTGCGCGATGGCGAACAATCTCCAGGGGCGACGTTAAATGCGGATGAAAAATTGACAATTGCGCGGCAATTAGCCAGGTTGGGTGTAGATGTAATTGAAGCTGGGTTTCCCTACTCTAGTCGCGGTGATTTTGAAGCGGTGCATCAGATTGCCGATCTAGTTGGTACGCCATCTGGACCGATTATTTGTGGGTTAGCACGAGCGAGCGAAAAGGATATTAAAGCTGCTGCTGATGCGTTGAAACCTGCTGCTAAACCTCGGATTCATACTTTTATTGCTACGTCAGATATTCACCTCGAATACAAACTAAAGAAAACTAGGAAAGAAGTATTAGAAATCGCTGGCGAAATGGTGGCTTATGCCAAAACTTTTGTCGATGATGTGGAGTTTTCGCCGGAAGATGCTGGACGGAGTGAGCCAGAATTTTTATATACAGTATTAGAACGCGCGATCGCATCTGGTGCAACTACTGTTAATATTCCCGATACGGTTGGTTATACGACTCCCGCCGAATTTGGCGCATTAATTAAAGGCATCAAAGAGAATGTCCCAAATATCGATCGAGCAATTATTTCTGTGCATGGACACGATGATTTAGGATTGGCTGTAGCTAACTTTTTAGAAGCAGTAAAATATGGCGCACGGCAACTGGAATGTACGATTAATGGCATCGGTGAACGTGCTGGAAATGCCTCATTAGAAGAGCTAGTGATGGCTTTACATGTGCGCCGTCAATATTTTAATCCCTTCTTAGGTCGTGCTGTTGATTCTACTACTTCATTAACGAATGTAGATACGCGCCAAATCTATAAAACATCCCGCTTAGTATCCAGTCTAACCGGAATGATCGTCCAACCAAATAAAGCGATCGTTGGCGCGAATGCTTTCGCGCACGAATCCGGTATTCATCAGGATGGAGTCTTGAAAAATAAACTCACTTATGAGATTATGGATGCACAGTCGATCGGCTTGACTGACAATTCGATCGTCCTCGGTAAATTATCCGGTCGGAATGCATTCCGCACTCGGCTGTTAGAATTGGGAATGGAATTATCCGAGAACGATCTCAATAAAGCCTTCTTGAGATTCAAAGATGTCGCCGATAAGAAAAAAGAAATTACCGATCGAGATTTGGAAGCCATCGTCAACGATGAAACCCAACAGATCCCCGAAATCTTTATCCTCGATCGAGTTCAGGTGACATGTGGCGATCGCGCTCAACCCACCGCAACTGTTACAATCAGAATGCCCGACGGTACGGAATTGAGCGATGCCGCAATTGGCACTGGTCCCGTAGATGCCGTCTACAAGGCAATTAACCGCGTCATCGACGTGCCGAATAAATTAATCGAATTCTCCGTTCAATCAGTCACAGGGGGCATTGATGCCATCGGAGAAGTGACGATTCGCCTCAAGTATCAGGATTATACCTATTCTGGCTATGCGGCGAATACTGACATTATTGTCGCCTCGGCGCAAGCTTATATCAATGCTCTCAACCGTCTATATGCTGCTAAAACTAAGTTAGAAGAAGCCGCAAATCAGTTGACTGTTTAGCACCACCCACGCGACTAGTAGTAAATCCCCGACTTCTTGAAGAAGTCGGGGATTTAGCTAGGCAGCAATAATACCCACGATCGGGTACAATAATTCATAGATATTTACAATATTTAGTAAATCTCGATCGAGACAATTAGAGTTCTAACTCCACAATTTATGAGCATTCCCATTCGTAACGTAGCCATCATCGCTCACGTAGATCACGGTAAAACCACCCTTGTTGATGCACTTTTGAAACAATCCGGTGTTTTCCGCGAAGGGGAGGAAGTGCCTATTTGTGTAATGGACTCCAACGACATCGAACGCGAGCGTGGAATCACAATTTTATCGAAAAATACCGCAGTTAAATATAAAGATACATTAATCAACATTATCGATACCCCTGGACACGCCGATTTCGGTGGTGAAGTCGAGCGCGTATTGGGCATGGTTGATGGCTGTATCCTGATTGTAGACGCGAATGAAGGGCCAATGCCCCAAACTCGGTTCGTATTGAAAAAAGCCCTGGAGAAGGGTTTACGCCCGATTGTGGTAGTCAATAAGATCGATCGAGAATTAGCATCACCCCACGTAGCAGTGGATAAAGTGTTAGACTTATTCCTCGAACTCGGTGCGGATGATGACCAGTGCGATTTCCCCCACCTGTTTGCTTCCGGTATGGCTGGCTATGCTCAGAACGACATGGAAACCAAAGGTACAGACATGGTACCAATGTTTGAGGCGATCTTACGGCACGTTCCACCTCCTGTTGGCGATGCTGACAAGCCATTGCAATTGCAAGTAACCACTCTGGATTATTCCGACTATCTGGGACGGATTGTGATTGGTAAGATTCATAACGGCACCATTAATATGGGTCAACAAGCGGCTTTAATCAAAGAAGATGGTTCGATCGTCAAAACTCGGATCACCAAGCTCTTAGGCTTCGACGGCTTAAAGCGGGTCGAGATTGCCAGCGCGACTGCTGGTAATATTGTGGCAGTAACCGGATTTGCAGATGCAAACATCGGTGAAACGATCACCTGCCCGACAGAGCCAATGGCTCTACCCATGATCAAAGTAGACGAACCTACTTTGCAGATGACTTTCTGCGTCAATGATTCACCATTCGCTGGTACTGAAGGCAAGAGCGTTACCTCTCGCCAAGTTCGCGACAGACTATTCCGCGAATTGGAAACTAACGTGGCTCTGCGTGTGGCGGAAACCGACGAAGCCGATAAATTTGCGGTAGCTGGACGGGGAGAACTTCACCTGGGTATTCTGATTGAGAATATGCGCCGTGAAGGATTTGAATTCCAAGTATCCCAGCCTCAAGTAATTTACCGTGAAGTTGGCGGTGCAAAATGCGAACCATTTGAATTGCTCGCATTAGATGTCCCCGAAGAAGCTGTAGGTAGCTGCATCGAACGTCTCGGTCAGCGCAAGGGTGAAATGCAGGATATGGTGGTAGGAGCAAACGGACGTTCTAACCTCGAATTCGTCGTTCCTGCGCGTGGTTTAATCGGTTTCCGTGGTGAATTCATGCGGATGACTCGCGGTGCTGGGATTATGAATCACAGTTTCCTCGAATATCGCCCTACTTGTGGTGATATCTCCGCTCGTCGGAATGGTGTACTGATTTCTTTTGAGGAAGGTACTGCTACTGACTACGCGCTAATGGGTGCGGAAGATCGTGGTACATTCTTTATCAAGCCTGGTACTAAGGTGTATAAAGGGATGATCGTCGGCGAAAATAACCGTCCGCAGGATCTAGAATTGAACATCTGTAAGAGTAAGCAATTAACCAACCACCGCGCCTCTGGTGGGGAAGAATTGGTACAGCTCAAAACGCCGATCGATATGACCCTAGAACGCGCTCTAGAATATATCAATGGTGATGAGCTAGTCGAAGTTACACCTCTATCTATCCGGTTGCGGAAAATCAACAAGAAATTAGCCAGACGCTAATTTCCATAAATATAGATTATTTTAAGTCCGCAAATGCGGACTTTTTTGTGCCATATTGCGGCTACATCGCTAATTTATGTAATGAATATTGATTAATTTTATTGAAAATTAATTTTCGAGAATTTAATTTGTTTGATCGTTTACAATCGATTGATCGATTGTAATTTATTTGATTTCACAATATAGATTATGCCTTTTACAGCTAAAGTAATTACAACAACTCAGTGGGGTGCCCGCGCAGCGATCCAGGACTCTTTTGAGCTGACCAGACCGATGTATATTGTGATTCACCATACTGGAGATCCCAATCCACCTAAAGATCGATCGAAAGGTATATTACCAGGTGCTAAACAGTTAGCGCGAGAAACTCAATCATTTCATATGGATGGCAATAAATGGTCAGATTCAGGACACAATTTTTTGAATACGACTGGTGGTTTAATCTTAGAAGGAAGACACGGAACATTAAATGCTGTTAGAAAAGGTTTTTGCATCAGATCTGCTCACGCAGCACAGGATGGTGAGCGGCTCGCCAGAGGTAATGAATCACCTGGGATTGAAAATGAAGGGAATTTTATGATATCTGCAATGGGTCAAAAACAGTGGAATTCATTAGTAGAATTGTGCGTTTCCTTGTGTAGCTCGTGTGATATTAGTCCAGAAAATATTAGAGGACACCGTGATTTTAGCAATACCGATTGTCCTGGAGATTGGCTTTATGCTCAAATCTCTCAATTACGGCAAGAAGTTGCTACAAAGCTAGGTATTTCTATGACTGCTGGTGTAATCAAAATGGGTTCTAAAGGCACAATGGTCAAAGAATTGCAAACTAAGCTGCAAGAAAAGGGGTTAAATCCTGGTGTTATTGATGGTATTTTTGGTGAGATGACGAGAATAGCCATAATTGCTTTTCAAACATCAAAAAATTTGCCAGCAGATGGAATTGTCGGTGAAAAAACTAGGGAATTATTAGGTTTATAGCTACTCCATTATTTCGACTCTCTGTTCGATCATAAATTTCAATAATATGCCCACATTTTGCCCCAATGCATAGATATTATTACTGTATTTTCCCTGGATCTGCTATCGCAGGGAAAGCATTGGGGATTGAGTTTGTGGGGATTTAAGTAAGCTACAACTAATTCAGCAACACTTTTAAAATTCGATATCTTCAACGAATTTGGGTACAGCAGCGGTGAGGACTTCGTTTCCAGTCGCAGTGACTAGCACGTCATCTTCAATCCGAATCCCGATTCCTTTCCAACAATCATCAATAGTCGGTTGTCCTTCGGCGGCTTCGATATCGGGAGAGATATAAATACCTGGTTCGACGGTGATAATATTTCCTGGTTGGAATTGGTACCAACTGTCGGCTCCATCCATATAAATACCCGCATCATGGACATCTAAGCCGAGCCAGTGTCCGGTACCATGCATATAGAAGTTTTTGTATTTACCTTCTTCAATTAGAGTATCGACATCGCCGCACAGGAGTCCGAGATTGACTAAGCCTTCGGTGATAATTTGGACAGAGGTGTGATGGAAGTCTTTCCAGGTAGTTCCAGGTTTGACTTGCTCGATACTCGCCATTTGCGCATCTAATACTAGTTCGTAGATGATTTTCTGTTCGCTGGTAAATTTACCATTGACGGGGAAGGTACGGGTAACATCGGAGTTGTAATAACCGACGGAGCAACCTGCATCGATGAGCAGTAAATCGCCGTCTTGGAGTTCGCTGTTATTTTCGATATAGTGCAAAACACAAGCATTCGATCCAGTGGCGACGATCGAAGGGTATGCTACTCCCATAGCTCCATGTTTGCGGAAGATATATTCGATTTCGGCTTCGATTTCATATTCATTCACACCTGGTTTAGCAAATTTGCGGGCGTGATTGTGGGCGATGGCGGCGATTCTGGCAGCTTCCCGCATTAAATCTAGTTCCGCCGGACTTTTGATCATCCGCAGGGGATGGAGAGTCAGGAATGGATCCTCGATCGCAACAGGTCCCGTTCCCCGTTTACTATAAGATCTAAGCAGACGTTGCCAATGGGTAATAACTTTATTATTTAACTGCTCGTCACGCCCCATGTGATAGTAAATCTTATCCCCTTTTTCCAGATATTGGGGCAGCTTTTCATCGAGTTCGCTGATTAGATAAGCTTCATCCGCACCATACTCCGCCTTAGCCGCCTCAATCCCCACCCGATATCCCGTCCAGATTTCCTTCTCCCGCTCCTTGGGTTGAACGAAAATCACAAACTTGTGTTCAGGGTGATGCGGCGCAATCACGGCGACAGCATTGGGTTCATTGAAGCCAGTCAGGTAGTAGAAGTCACTCTCTTGACGATAGACATATTCGACATCATTGTGCATCACAGCCATCGGTGCGCTCCCAAAAATCGCGGTACCATTACCGATTTTTGCCATTAACTGTTCCCGACGCTGGCGGTATTCTGCTTGCATGAACTTCTGAACTTATACTGACTATATCGATTATAACAATCCTCCATCAACGACAACGATACCAAGTTGCTAATTGGGTAGGTGAAATACCGATCGAATAACCAATGATAATTGCTTGATTGATTAAGGTTGTTTGCCATACGCCTCGTTGCAGCCAACGCCGTGCGGATGTCAGCACGGGTGCAGTTAAGATCTCAATTCGCCCTAACCGTTGCAATCGCTTAATTAGCTCAAAATCTTCCATGATCGGCATTTCCACAAAGCCGCCGACGCTTCTAAATGTCTCTGCGGTGAGGAAAATTGCCTGATCTCCATAGGGCATTTGCTGCCATTTCGATCGCCAAGCTACCATCGATTCAATCCATCTTAGACTCGGCATCGAGTCATCAATTTTCAACGTAAAAGCCCCCGCAATCGGTACTATTTTCAACTCCCCTCGTCCCCCCGGCTCCCAGTCTCCCAGTCCCCCAGTCTCCCGACCCCCCTGTCCCCCCAGAGATGGACGCACGGTCGATCGCACCATCCGATCGAAGCCAGATGGCAAAAAGGTATCGGCATGGAGAAAGAGCAGGATCTCGCCCGTTGCAGCCTTGGCTCCGACGTTCATTTGATGAGCGCGTCCTTTGGAGGATGATAAAACTCGGACACCTAACTCGGTTGCAATCTTTACGGTGTCATCGCTTGAACCACCATCGACGAGGATAATTTCGAGATTGGGGAGGGAATGAATTTCGGCGAGGATTTGAGCGATTGTCGCTGCTTCGTTGAGTGCGGGAATGACGATCGATATTTTGGATTCAAGTCTCATCTGTGTCAAGATGGGGATGTCTGCTGGTCGATCGATATCGGTGAGGGTGGGAAGATAACCAAGTGCTAAATTCAGGCGGTTGGCAATGGCTACGGTTTGCTGCAATACTCGATCGGTACTCCAGTCAATATTGACGAATAATTCGGGATGATATTCGCGCATCCCAATCAGATAATAACCGCCATCGACGGCCGCGCCTAATACTAAGTCCCGTGCTGACTGGAGCAAGTCAAATGCTTGGGCGATCATATCAGTAGTTAATTCTGGGCAATCTGTACCCATTAACACCACTGCGGAATTATGCTGACAAGCAGTTGCAAACGATCGAGCCATCCGTTCGCCGACATCCCCTGTGCCCTGGGAGTGATAAACTAAGTCTGTCCCCAGCCAATCGGACATTTGCCGGTAGTTATCACCGTCGAAATGCACTGCAATCGTTACAGGTAGGTAGTTTAGCACTTTTCGAGATTGATCGACAGCATTGATAGTCATCTGACGGTGGAATAAAGCTGCACCTTCAGATCCCACGGCGGGAATCAACCGAGTTTTCACTTTCACTGGGGTAGGATAACGGGTGAAAATAATTAAATTCATTCAGTTGACAGCGATTTATTACTTATTACTTATTACTTATTACTTATTACTTAATCAAGCAGAGCGTAAAAGTTCGCGACTTTGTTGATGTTGCCAGACTTCAAATATTTCAGCACGTCCATCATTTAATAAAGATCGATCGAGTTGATAAATACGATCGCTTTTGCCGCGTTTTTTGCCAGTTATTGACATGAGTTTAACTTTCAAGCCGAGGATCTGTAAAAAGCGATTGAGTACCAAGACTGGACTAACTTCTCCATTATTATAAGTTGGTAGATCGATGCCGATCGCGCGCTTGATATGTTGGCTGCATAGATAGCTGATGCGTTTGAGTGAAACTAGATCTGGATCGGTAATTTTAAACTCCCGTGTTGGATCTAAAAAATTGATAATATCTAAGGCTAATAATCCTTGGATTTTGAGAATATGATGATTGACATCGGGGAGAAAAATGTTGTTTGGTTGAGACTCTCGATCTCGATCCCAAACTAAGTAAATTGATTGAGGTAGATACTGTTGATGATTGAGCAAGTAAAAGTGCGTTAATAGTTGTCCATAATAGCCCTTGTCATCCTTTAATTTTAGTTCGGGAGTGACAGTAATACCATATCTTTCTTGTAAGTTGTATTTCTCGATTTGGGAGCGTTCGAGATCGGTGGTAAATTGTTTGTTTGATAAGTATTGATAGTCACGATGTCCGATATCGCTGGCAACCGCAATTGCTTGTGCCTCCTGATATTTGACCTGCTGTTGAATCTTTTTAGTTTGAGTACCGATCGAATTGTGTTGACGATTTAAGTTTGATTTTTGTTTGTGAACATCGGCAATATCTCGCATGATTTCTAGCGACTTTTCTGGATCTGTTTTGACAGCATTCATTAGTGCCGTCCGTAGCGATCTCAATTTATCTCGATCTGGATCGTCACCAATAATATTCATCTGATGTCCTTCCCCAATGAGTCCGATTTTAACACTCTCCCGATATAACATCGTCGAGGCATTACTCCGCGCGGCAAACTTTGCCCAAGTTCGTAAATGAATCGGATCGAACATCACGGGACTATCTACATCTATTTGCCTCAATGGACACATCAATGCCAAATTTTCCTTGTAATTCTCTTGATACCAAGCCGCCAGCGATCGATAATTATTACTTCCACTACCAATCCGCCCCATCCCCCGTTTTGCACACCAGATATAGCGCGGAACATTGGCACGTACTCTCGCTAATGCCTGTCGAACTTCGGCATCAGTAATTACTCCTTGAAAAATCCCATATACGCGATCAAAATGATTGACATCGATACTGACTCCTGTACCTAAAGTGGGTGTCACAAATACCGCATCATATGCGAGAGCCTGAGTATTAATCGCCGACACAAAATCTACCGCCGGATGCCCCATAGTACTAGTAGTATAACTGGAAACAACTAAAGTTTTGGTATAACTGTCTTCCAATTGCTTGAGATTTTGGTGAATATAGCGATCGATCGTATCCGAACCATAGCGACCCGATCGACTATCAGTGGTAACATAGCACTTGTGGCCAGCCCGGAGATCTAGTTCGAGCTGATGGACTAAGGCGGTGGGATTGGGGCTATCGTAGAAGGAGATATCCCAACCACGCTCGGCTTGCCAGCGATTAATCCCAATCCAGGGTTCGATCTGATGATGGGCTAATTGTCTGAGATAATCGATCGAGATATCTGATAAATCGGCATCCTGCGCAATAATTAAGCCATTTGTCTCGATCACTCTGGAAATCAAGTTTCCAAAGGTGCGCAAAATCGCCAGTCGCTTCTTTTTGCACGTAGAACTATGGAGTAAATGCCATAGTGATTGCTCAACCTCATCTAAAATAATCACCCCACCTTCCCAATCAGCCGGATTGAGTTTCCAGATCGAATCTAGACATAAACCCAGGCTATCGGATGACTGTTGTGGGAGTTGTTCATTAATCCAATTTACGCCAATTCGCTGACAGAGGAACTGTCCTAATTGGATCCGATGTGTCAATAATAACACCGGACGATAATCGGCTTGAGCAGTAGCAATGAGGGGAATTAAAGCCGTAGTCTTACCAGTACCTTTGGGCGATTTAATGCCGACAATTCCACTATGTGGAAAATCTATATCAGGGAGATATCGACTTTCTAGATCGAGACTAACTGGGTAAGTTAACTCACTATTTCGTTTCGATCGAGCTAGATCTATTTCTAACTCTACAGCTTGCTGATAAATTCGGGCAAAAGCGAGAATTCCTTGCGCCACAATAAAGTCATCAATACCCTTTTCTATCCCTGGCAATCTAATCACTTTTGTATTGCAATCAGACTGCTGAAATAGCTCTCCCAAATGGATAATTGCTGTATCTAATAGCTTGGCTTTATGGGGTACAGCTTCATAGTCGAAACAGATCGATATTTCTTGCTTAGGATTGGCAAATATCTCTAGCTCAGGAATCAGCTTTCTCCCAATCGGATTGTCTTGAAAATCACGCACGATTCGATAACCACTATTAATCCCTGGTAAAGCGATCGCTGGATAGCCATAAGTCAATAGTGTAGCGGCTTTTTTGACACCCTCACAGATCACGATCGGAATCCGAAAATCGACAATCCACTGCCAAAATCCAATTGCTTCACCCTGAGAATCGATCTCTATTTTTTGGGGTAACTTTGCCTTAAATAGATTAGCCGTTTGAATCCAAATTCCTTTCGTGATCCGCAAACAAAATAATCTAGTTGGTACCTGAGGTGGATGCTCATACTTAATAACTTTTTCCTCTCGATTTTTGGCGGGAGCATCTGGCTTGAATGTCCCCCAATCCATCGCTTGCCAATTATTCAAAGGATCTAACCCACCACACCACCAACCACCCTGAGCACAATGTTGATATCTGCGCATCCAACTAGGTTTTATTTGCCCATTATTAGTACGCGGAATTTGTGGCGAAATAAGTAATCTGTCGTAAGCAGAATTTCCAACTAAAGATCCAAAATTAAGTGCTACCAAGGCGCGATCGATATTACTGTCATTGACGAGTTCTGTATAGTGGTTAGGATCTAGATTAGTTTGTCCCATGACGGTACAGAAAATGTGAGGAGCGGATTCACATTCTAATTGAAATTTCTCCTGAAAACCGTAATTAAGTAGGATTAATTTAGATCGAACGCATGTGGGGATATTGACTATTTTTAACCACTATCTATAGCGTAATAGCTATGAACTAATAGTTCATCTATTCTGTCACCAATAATTTCTAAGCAGGTGCGATATCGAGCATTACTGCAAGAACCCCGACTTTTTGTAAAAGCGGCGTATTCTGTCGGATAGGCTACGCCAACATCACCAACTTTCAAGCCATTAGCGAGAGTACCTTGAACATCTGCGACGGCATAGAAACCAATGTAGTTTTGATATCCAGCATCACTGACACTAATCGGCAATTAGGGCAAATTGTACACGTTCTCCAGGGGCAAAATTGAGATAACGCTGGGAATCTCGATCGAATCCCACATCTTTGGAGTTATTTCCCAAGTTGGAGAAAATGACTTGAGACTTGTCGAGTGCCGCCGCCAGATAACCTGCTGAACCAAGTGCAATGCCGCCAATCCGCCCTTGGGCATCATCGACGACAAAAGGCGATGACTTCGTTCTTGCCGACCCCTTCCTGACCAATTTTGGTAAATTTCAGGAGAGATTTTTCGGTGCCACCTTGGAATCGAAATTTTTAGTATAAACCTGCCCCTACAGATCTGTCAAAATGCAATTTGATCGAATTAAAATGCGTAAGAAAAGCCGATCGAGATAACTGGATACAGATTGAAGCTCTTAATAGCTCCATTGGTTTGTCGCTCTTGAGCAGCCAAATCTGAACGGATTTGATTCTGCTGCGCTGTAGGAATTAAGGATGAAATATTATTAGCAGAAAGCTTCACCGTGGGCGATCCGGCAAACATCACACCAGCATCTAAATTAAACCCAAATCCCGAATTAATCGGTGTACCAATCCCAATTCCTAAATATGGTGCAATCCCATTTGTGAATTTACCTTCACTCTCAACCGTCCCTACTTGTGCGGCATCATAATTAGTGCCGTTGAGATTAATTTGATTACCTGCTCCAGATTTTGCTTTGGCTGTAAATTTATTACTTTGAGCCACTAAACCACCAGTTAAACGCAATCCACCACCGAATGGAAAATAGTCACCTAAAAGGTGAAGGTTAGTCGGTTGAAACTTGGCAGCATAATCAATACCTTCGCTAGCATAATTGAGATTAAAACCACCTGTATTCAATCCCAATCGAGCATGAAGATTGGGGCTAAATTTGTAACCACCATCGACTCCAAAAAAACCTGTGGTACCAGCTTGATCATGTACGCCAACTGCCCATTTTTTGGGTTCTGCTGGCTGATTAGATCCCGATGATTGAGCGATTCTCGTGCCATCGTTGAGAGCCATTGGCAATACATTGCTGAGGGGAATCGCCGCACTCATCGCCCAATCTTTTGCCGATTCCTGCACTGTTGGGATTTCTGATGCACTTGCAGTAGCAATTGACAGCAGCACAAAGCTGGCTACTAGGAGAGAAGATTTGTAGAGCATAATTCTTAGTTTGGTGAGATGACACAAGGGATGCGATACAGATATTGAGTGATAATCAAACTCACGCTCTGTACCAATCCGATCGAGGGTTGTAAGCTATTCCAAATTTAACCTCGCTCATCACACAACCACCAGTACAGTTTTCGATCGAACTCAGAACTCAAAACTATACTTGACGATTTGAAAAATATTTGTTATGTGTCGTTGGCGTAGCCTCTCCTGGAGAATCGAGTCTAGCTGAAATCCCTACCATTACTGCAAGATCCCCGACTTTTTTAAAAGTCGGGGATCTGATCTCACATATTTAGGGTAATGTTACGATCGATTCTCACTCAGCCAAGAGGTCAGATCTTCGATGCGATCGAAATCTAACAAAGCATCACCGAGAGATTCGATTTGGTCTAAAGTAAGATTGTTGATTTGCTCGATCGTTTCAGCCCAAAATTCTCAACCAGAGCGTATCATTTGTTACTGCTAGTTGGTGCAGGACAATGATGCCAGTTTTGAAGGATTTGGGCAATATGTAAACTCCTTCGCCCCAAGTCTCTACCTCTTTTATAGCACCAAAATCAGCTAATTTATCAGCACTCAAGGTAGGTGTGAGAATCCACAGGTATTGTACCAATTTAGCGACCCTAATACTAGTCCTGATATTAGGATCGTGACATAGTGCTAAATATATGGGCTTAGATCGATCGTCATGATTCAATCAAAATTTACGCTAACGCAGTCTCACCACGATTTTTTAGAAGAGTTTAAAGAGCGTGGGTTTAAAGATAAAAGTTCGATCGTCCGCTTGGCGTTAGATCGGCTATACCAGGAATTAGAACGTCAAGAACTAGAAGCATCGGCTCAACTATACGCCGAACTGTATGTAGAAGATGAAGAACTCCAACAGCTTACAGATGCAGCGATTGCTAATTGGCCAAAATGACTACACTCCGTCGCGGCTTAATTATTGATGTAAATCTAGAACCGATTAAAGGTTCAGAAACAGGCAAAACTAGACCTTGTATTATCGTTACTAACAATACTTATAATGAGCGGGTGCCAGTCATTCAGGTTGTCCCCCTAACGGAATGGAGCCTGAAAAAAAGCAAAATCAAGACCAACATTGAAGTTGCACCATCGGCGATGAATGGCTTGAGTAAACTATCGATCGCGGATTGTCTCCAAACTCGTCCGTTGGCGGAGCCTCTTCTAAGAAACTTAACTCACAGTTGGCTCAGGGACTAGATCGAAACCCATCTGTTTAGCTCGTTGCTTTAGATGCTTGAGCACTCGTTGTTGATACTGCTGTTCATAAGCATCGGCACCAAGATCGATAAAACTTTCACCAGTCGTCCACAAGTGGTAAAAGATTCGCGCCAACTTATGAGCAGTCGCCGTAATTGCTTTAGGAGCACCAGAACGGGTACGAATCCGGCGGTAGAAACCACCTAAAGCCGTTCGACTGTTAGCTAAAGATTGAGCGGCAAGCCGAAAAGCATTTGCCGCTCGATTGACTACCTTGCGAGTTCTGGAGCTGAGGATTTTGCCACCGCTAATTTTACTTCCAGGACAAATACCCAACCAAGAAGCAAAGTGCTTGGCAGTTGGAAATCTAGTGGGATCTAGACCAACTTCAGAAATAATAGCCTGAACAGTCAGTGCTTCTAAGCCATCAATTTGAGTAAAGTCTACGCCACTAATTCGGTACAAATGCGAACGCAAATCGAAGCTAGGAGCATTTCGACTAGGCTTTTTACCTTTAGGTCGAGGTGGTAGTGGTTCATCGTTTTGGCTGTCAAACTCCGATAGACACTGTTCGATTTGCTGGTCGCATTGTTGAATTTGCTGTTGATACATGTCGTACAGATTCAACTCTTGTTTGAGCACAAACAGGTGCTCTACTCGATAATCTCCAACCAGTGCTGCGGCGATTTCGTCGGTACTGCGTTTAGCACGAGGATCTTTGAGTGCTGCCAGCCGCTGTGGGTCGCGCTCCCCAGTGACAATCGCGCGAATAATTGCCATCCCAGTTACGCCAGTGATGTCACTTACCACGCGATGCAGTTGGACGTTCATTTCTGTCAAGGCTTTTTGCATCCGCTGAATATGAACGCTAGCACTTTTAGTCAAGCGGTCACGCTGTCGGATGTAGCTCCGAAATACACATACTTGGTCGTCTGGACGAAATGAACCAGATAGTAATCCATAGCTGTGTAGCTTTTGCAGCCACTGACAATCCAAGACATCACTCTTGCGTCCAGGCACTGTCTTGACGAAGTGAGCATTGACCAATCGGACTTCTAATCCACTGGTTTCCAAAATTTGGAATAGGGGAATCCAGTATACTCCGGTTGATTCCATTGCTACTGTTGTAATTCCTTTTGAAGTGAGCCAATCGGCCAGAGCATACAATTCGGCTGTGAAACAGCTAAATTTACGCACTGGTTCTGGATCTAGTTCGCTGGGGATGCTGACCCAGTGTTCTGATGCGCCAATGTCTATTCCTGCTGCTTGGGGATGAACTTTCTTTAGTTCGGGTTCTACTTTTGGTCGAACCATTTTTCCTCCGTTTTGGTGAATAGGTGCTCTGACCTGAGTGGGTCGCTGTAAAGTCTTCTAAACGGGATAGGATGATGAGTCCTTCGCCAATCTCATTACCACGGATCTCAGAACCATGCTCGGATTCGGGCGGCTATCGCACCAGTGAGGCTTCGGTCTTAACTGTCAAAGCACTTCTCTAGGATAATCGCTTGTGAGTGTCCTAGAAAAGTTTCTTTCATCCCTTAGACGACGTTTTACGTCGGCTCAGTTGCTCGGAACGAGAATCGACCATCAGAATCGATTAGTATCGGTTAGAGGAGAGCTGGAGCCTGAAATCATCGAAAAGATCAACCACGCGCTCAAGGTTGTTTTTGATATCATTTAGGAGATTGAGGATCGATAAGTCGGGGTTCTAACCTCACGGAATATGAACGCTCGATCGAGTAAAATAGAAAAGTAGCCGAGCAATAATCGCTAATAGCACGTTATCAGTTATCGCCGATTGCGAGAGTATGCAGAAAAACATGCAGATGTCCGAGATGTTTTGGATAATTGGTACAAGGTTGCATCAAAAGCGACATGGGCGAATCTCATCGAAGTTCAAGCAGTTTTCCCCAAAGCGGAGGCTGTCGGCAATTTTACGGTATTTAATATCAAAGGAAATAATTATCGGTTAATTGTCAGTATCGATTACGAGCAGCAGCTAATTTATATCAAATATATTCTCACTCATACAGAATACGATCGGGATCGGTGGAAAAATGACGCTTACTTTTAATCGCGATCTATATAAAGATTTATTGGTAGAGTATCAGCCTAAGCTCATCAAAACAGAGGATGAAAATGAGCAAGCCCTAGCAATGGTGGAGAAGTTAATGCACCTAGCTAATCGCACGCCGGAGCAACAAGAACTATATGAGCTATTGATTGTTTTAGTCGAGAAGCTTAGTGGTGCAGAAAAGTCCTCAAAGGCTTACAGGGGGTAGAGAAGAATAATTAAGAAAGAAAAGGGACGAAACCGTGGTTCGATGGTTTTAGCAAAAAACAGATCCACATAAAATAATGGCTACGCCCCAACTCTATC
>JANYDE010000048.1 GCA_025359915.1 Chamaesiphon sp. 336R_metabinner_41
AATACCTAGAATTTCTTTCGATCGATTTGGATGTTTTTCAATGTATTGCAGTGGGTTTAACATACTAGGTAAAATATTAAAATATTATTTTACCATTTGGCTATCTTTTTTGTTCAGGTATTATATTTCGGATTGGTCTATTATACAACTGTTGGCATGAAACTAGATTTTCACACGTTCGTGGAGTTGGTGTAGCAATTCAGACTAAGATTGATCGAACAGTTAAAAAAATAGATCCAGATTTATTAACTCTAATGTGGAAAGTCCATGCCGAAGAACCAAAATCACAGAAATTCTTAGCAAATGTTGGTATTGCTAAATTTTATAAAGATACTATTTTTACCACAAAAAATAGTGTAGTTGGGAAACTTAGGAGAATAACTGGACTTGCCGCTGACATCCAAGACAAAAACACGGTTCATCGTAATTACACGGAGAAACTAATCGCTATTTGGCATGAGGCGGTCGGGTTTCCAGAAGATATTGTTTTTAAAACAGATTCTGGATTCTCATTCAATCTCGTCCCAGCAGATTTTGAAGCGAAGCTTGCGCGCCGTCTTCGGCGATCGAACGATATATCGATGGATTCGATCGCAATCTAGATTAGTCGTTGCCTTATGCAAAATAAATCGCAGAAGGGTTTTATTCGTTCTCCGATTCATCGTTGCTGGCAGTCAGCGACGAGCAGGGGCGATCGATTCCTGTAATTTAGCCTGGAGCAGTTTTTTAGACGGTAATACGGTTAGATATTCGGCGACAGGGTAAAGCTCGGTCAAAGTACCAGCATCTCCAAGTAGGGTTGGAGATGCTGGTACTCGACAAGTTTGGGCGTATTTAGCAAAGAGATTTAGATCGAGTTTTCGTGCCGTCCATGCTTCTTTGAGAGCTTCTAGAGCCACATCTAGCCCGATTGCCGAGCGATATTTGAAGCAGTCGGTGATCGTTATCGTCAAACGGGGATAGAGTAGGGAATAATAAAGAGATCTACCCATTCGCTACATCCAATCATGAATTTCAACTGGCGTTTGATGCTACGATCGAGCGGATTCTAACTCAAGAACGGGATTCTTAGCAAGAGGCTCAGTTTTGTAGAATTCAGGTTAAGATCTAGCGATAAATTAAAATCTAAGAGCGAAATATTCCAATATGCTTAATGGTTATGTGATTTGGTTCGGCGGAAAAAACAACAAGTTAAATGAAATCAATGATTATGGATATATTAAATATATCGATAATGGCATTTCTCGCGACATCAAGTTCTTCCGTTATGAGATTACAGAACACGAACAATTTATTTTAGAAACCAAGCGGCATCGAAAAATCAAGATCGTATTCGATCTAGATTCACTCAATCATAAATATCCTGTAGCTGTAAATATCCTGTAGCTGTAAATATCAATCTAAATTCTCTAATAGGCACAGTTGTTAAAATTAAAGACGATCGCAAGAATGAAATTAGCTGTGAAGGATATGACAACTTTGATGTATTTCAAAGCATTTCTAAAGTGAATGTTGGAGATGTCGTACTTCTCACAGATTCTTACGATGAAGAGTTAAAAGATGACGAATTTATTCTTCTGAAGACCATTAACGCATCGATCCAAGATTATAAAATTAAAGCAAAATGCACTCAAAGTAATGATTTTAATATTTTTAAGCTCTTCCTAGTAGATTATTTGGTAGATCTACCACCTGAGTCTGCTATTGCATTCATTTCGCAGAAAATAGCTGATATTAGTGAAGTAGATCGGATTGAGTTAATAAAATATTTAACAGATAAAACACCAAATATCGTCATCATATCGATCGAGTTACGCGCTTTCTTATCACGGTACGATCGCGAGCGGTATATTTCACTAATCTTAAAACAGATCGATCGAGTAGATCGGAGCCTAAGACCTGAAGGGGTGCTTGTCACCCCTTCAGGATATAATCTCATTGGTTATTCGATTATGGAGATAAATTTTATGAAAATCAAATAAACGTAACTTCACAATTCAGGCAATTAGAAGAAAGTGAGATTCCTGATGTTGCCGATTGTTCTATTTTAGAAATAAAACTCGTTAAATATTTATCTTTATTTATAGCCAGTGGACGACCATTAGCTACTAGCTCGACTGAAAATATATTAGATTGGCAAAAAAAGTTTGCCGAGAACTTGATTGAACTGAAACAATCTAGGATTTCATTGCCACTAATTTTTCTAAGCCTACTCACACATTTTCTATCTATGTTGTCAACCGAACGGTTTGATAATGAGTATAGCCCCGCTAAGTATAAAGAAATTTTGTATTCTGACGGTATTAATAAGCATCCATTGAAAATATACGATCCTTTAGGCACAATCAATGACTTTTGTGATTCTCTACAGTCAATATGGGACGATAGAGTACAAGCAAAGTTAGATGAATTTAAGATCTTCGAGTTTGATGGAAGAGGATTACTTTCAGGTAAACGTTCCCGTCAAGATCGAGATAAGATCAGACTTTTAGCTTACTGTGGCTATAGTAAAGATGGACTTTCCTGTGGTTGTGCCCCACTTGTCATCGGAAATAATGATACTTGTATGAGTTGTAGTTGTTTGATTTGCAAAAAATGTGATTGCTGTTTTGTTAATTGTCCTGGCTATAAGTCACGGCTAGAAATTAAAAAACTAAATCAGAAGAAAATTCCCTACCCCATCAGAAAAGTAAACGATCGAGCTTGAAGATTTTTTGACGTTGCTACTACTCAAAATCAAATTATTGAAATCGTTTTGGGAACATCGAGTTCTAAAGCCGCTGAGAAAACATCCATACGTGGTTGCGGTACTGGCAGCTTAGGCAATCGCCTTGGTATAGACTCCTGCCAGTACCGCCACCAATTCATCCACCTGCGAAGAAGTAAACAATCCATCCGGCCCTTGGGGAGTAATATCCGTCAATGGCGACTCATATAATAGTGCCGCATCCATCACGCCGTGTTCGGTCAGGTAGTTGACGATCGTGTCGATAAATTCAATCTGATTGGCGTTAAACTGTTTGCGATCGAGAAATCCGGCTAATTCCTGTTTGGCGACTTCACGATCTAGTCCGACTAACGACCGCACGAATACACCCAAGCCACTCGCGTCGGTTTTAGCTCGATCTAAGTCTTGGGCATCCCCCACCCCGCTCTGGGCTAAGATCCGCTCTAGTTCGACGAGATCGGTGGGGGTGAGTTGTTTGTTCGTTCGCAGTTTGAAGATGGCAATATTATCTGGTTGCGATCGTAAAAATGCCCGCGCTTTAATCCGAAACTGCTCGAATCGATCTGCTGAAATCACCCCAGGCAGTTCAAAGGTTGTCTCCGCGCCGAGTTCGTCCTCAAAGTCGGTGTAGATCGGCTGTTTTTGATGTTTGGGCATCAGTTTGACCAGTCCCCGCAAACGTTTACGAACAGTTTCTAGCATCGGGACAGTGACATCTTGCCACCAGTTATCGGTTTGGAGATCTTCGAGTAAAGATAACTGCGTGCTTACTAAGGGGATAGTTGCTTGTGCAGCGAGTGATTCGGCGATCGATTTTACCTGTTCGCGCAGTCTGTCGATCGTTGGTGCCGATTTCAGTACTGCTAGTTGCAGGCTCAAAATTAGCAGATCGAACCGTTTGGCTTCTTCTGGTTCGGATGGTAATTGTGAGGGCAAACCCGCAACCGTTTGGCTTAATTCGAGGAGTTCGGCTTCAGATAGTGAATTCCAGATTTCCGGCTGGGCGTATTTCTCGACCAGTTGCCGCTGGGGACGGACGACAAAGTTATCGACGTTCATCGCTTCGATTTCGATTTGGAGTAAGTTGGTGAGGCTGTCTCGTACTTCGGCATTCGCTTGCACTGAGCGACTTGCACTGAGCGAAGTCGAAGTGAGTCGAAGTGTTTTTGGTTCGTCATCGGCGATCCGAATTTTCGGCTCAGATCGATCGGGCACTCGATCTAACTCGCCAATTAATGCCAATCGTGCGGTAAATAAACGTTTGCTCAAAGACTTACCTACCGAGCCATTCGTCGTGGTGGGACTGTGTTGGAAGAACTCTAGATTCTGGCAATAGTCGAAGAGATAGAAAAATTGCTTATCCTGCCCTGGGCTGAATAAATCTTCACTCAATCGCGTACCCCGTCCGACCATTTGCCAGAATTTACTCTTGGAGCGGACGGTCTTAAATAACACCAGATTTACCACTTCTGGCACGTCGATTCCGGTATCTAACATATCAACGGAGATGGCGATGTGGGGCGGTTTGTTGGGGATGGAAAAGGTATCGATTAGTGTTTGAGCGTAAGTGGTTTTAAAGGTGATGACACGGGCGAATTCGCCCTTTAAATGCGGGTAATTAAGATCGAAGCGATCGGCGATAAAGTTAGCGTGAGCTTGGTTTTTGGCAAAGATAATCGTTTTGCCCAATCTGTCGCCACCAGCGACCTTCAAGCCTCTGGTCATCAGATGTTCTAACACCTTATCTACCGTATCGATATTGAACAACCAATTATTAATCGCCCCTGCATCTACTCGTTCGGGAATATTTCCATCCTCGTCTTCCTCCCACTCTAGTAGCTCCCACTGTTCGCGTTCTGTTTCTGAGAGTTCGTGATAGTTAATCCCTTCTTGCTGAAACTTTAACGGGACAGAAACAGCTTGGGGCGGGACGAGGAAGCCATCTTTGACGGCATCTTCGAGGGAGTACGCATCGGTGGGTACTCCGCTTTCTAGTTCAAACAGTCCGTAGGTATTGCGATCGATCTCATCTTTGGGGGTGGCGGTGAGTCCGAGGAAGAGGGCATCGAAGTAGTTGAAGATGGCCCGATATTTTTGAAATACCGATCTGTGGGCTTCATCGATGATAATCAGGTCGAAATGTCCGGGGCTAAACCTTCGCCCGTCTTTGGTGTCGTCAATCAGACCCATCATCGTCGGGTAGGTGGAGGCATACACCCGCCCTTCGGTATTTTTCTCGGTGACGAGATTCACTGGCGCGGCATCGGGGAGGTGCTTTTTAAACACGTTTACCGCTTGAGAGACTAAGGCTTTGCGATCTGCCAGAAATAGCACCCGTTTGACCCAATTACAGCGGATCAGGAGATCGACAAGTGCGATCGCTACTCTAGTTTTACCCGCCCCTGTTGCCATCACAATCAGGGATTTACGGTCTTTATCTCGCTCGAAGGTTTCGCTAATCCGCCGAATCGCCCGCGTCTGATAGTAGCGTCCGGCGATGTTGGTGTTAATCGTCGCTGCGGCAAGGGATTTGCGGGTAGTCCGCCGTTGGATGAGCAGTTCTAATTCAGCTTGTTTGTAGAAGCCTTGAACCTGACGGGGTGGATAATTGAGATCGTCCCAGAGCCAATGCGTGTAACCGTTAGAGTAGAAAATCAGCGGACGCTGTTTAAATTGGGCTTCGAGACAGTCGGCATATAATCTCGCCTGTTGCTGTCCGATGCGGGGGTCGTGTTTGGTACGTTTGGCTTCGACGACAGCCAGGGGTTTACCATCGTTACCCCAGAGGACATAATCGACGAATCCATTACCCGATTCATTGGGCATTCCGGTGACGGGGAATTCGCGAGTGATTGTAATCTGTTCACTTCGACTTCGCTCAGTGAGCAGATTACGGTCGGTGAGCGGCTTGCCCTGAGCGTAGTCGAAGGGAGCCGAACCGAGTGCCCACCCAGCTTCTTTGAGAAGCAGATCGATGAAGCAGTCGCGGGTTTCGGCTTCGGAATAGTCGTGAGTGTCTGGCTGTTGGCTGTTAGCTAGCTTGACTTGGGCTAATTCTGCCCGTGTGCGGTGCAGTTCTGTGTCTAGGTCATTCTTAGCGGCGAGGATGGTGGAAAGCTTTTCATCGCGTTCCTGGAGGGTAGTGGTGAGTTTCTGGAGTTGTTCGATCGTCTGTTTGGTGACGAGGGTAGTTTGGGGGATAGTAGCGGGATTGAATGTGAGTCCTGATTCGGGTTTAGCTTTGCGTCCGTAGGTATGGGCTAGCCAGTAGGTGATATGAAATAGTTCTTTGACAGCAACGATCGCATCGTTGGTGGGCACCGCTCGATTTTGGTGGACGGCTTGGTTGCCGATTTTGATAATCAATCGGGCTTTGGTAAATAGAGCCTCGCCCACGAGCCGTTTGAAGCTGGGTTCGTGAACGAGGGCACTGAGATTTTCTTGGTAGGGGAGGGTGAGAGCCTCGTCATACTGATAGAGCCAGTTGACGGTTAATTCGAGAGCGCGACGGGCGTAGAAACAGGCGGTACGTGGGTCGGGATGGACGGCGGTAATCGCTCGATCTGCGGCTTCGTAAATGCTAGGAAATTCGGGTTGGAGGAAGGCAAATTGACTCATTAAATTCTGGCAGGGTAAGACAGCATTTAAAACGGTTTTTTAGGGCGTTCGACTGCTTTAGCGATCGGTGGAGATTCAGGTGGCTGTTGCAGTAAGTCTACTAAGGTTTGAGTTACTTCATTAACTTTCTCGTCTTTCAAAGTTCCATGTTTGAAGCGAATATTTTCACCGTTGAGCGTGTAAACTGTGGCGGGTTGAATATATGAACTGTCATAGCTAATCTTACCTTTTTTACTCAAACTACCTTCTTTGAAATCCATCGCCAGAATGGGAATCGAGCCATCGCGATGAGATTTGCTGGTGATGTAGGCACAGATAAACCCACCCAGCGGCACGGGTGCGAGGATGAGGACGGGTCTACACTTTTCTTGTTCGGCATCGCTTTGATAGGGAAACGGAGCTTCAACAATGTCACCCTTTTTATAGAAATTATTGGATTTAGTCAAGATTAGAATTTCCCATAACCGATCGATCTTCAAAGAATGCGGGGTGATTGGCTGTTGCGATCGCGGCTAAGATTTCACGGTCTTCGGCATTCGATTCGGCGACAGTATAATCGATTAGGCTAGAAATAAACCCCGCCGCATTCCGAATCCTAATTCGATAAGATTCTCTGACGTTTTCTCTAGTTGTAGAGATCGGCGGTTTTTGCTGGAACTCTTCGATGATGGCAAAGAAAATTACCTGAAAACGTTCGAGATAATCTGCGCCAAACAGATAGATGTTATCTTCAAAATAATCACCGAAAGTTTCTAAAGATTCAGCCCATCTTTTTAAATCTTTATTGCGACTTGTGTTTCTGTCTTTAGATTCTTTACTTAACCAAATAACTAGATCGAATAAGCCAATCAGACTAAGTAACCCAGTTTGCAAACTATGTTGATGAATTGAGACACATTCTTTGAGAGAATTATTAATCTCGATCGGCAAATAATAACCAGATGCTTGCCGTGCCGATTGAAAGGTTTTAATTTTGTCCCAAGCATGGAAAATCGCATTTTGCAATTGGTAAAATTGACGTTGAGCGGCAAATTCCTTGGCTCGATCGACAATTACCTGGATCTCGGCAATTTCCTCAGATACAGCGGCTTCCTGACAGTCTACAGCATATTTTCGCTCTAAGGCGGCGATTGAATCGATATAGGCAATCAGATCGCTGTACTCTCGATCGAGAGAGCTAACGATCGTCTGCAATGGGTTATCTGTTAATTGGTTGCGATCGATGACTGCCATTGAAATATCCTGGGATGAGAGCAATTTTGTCAAAAATGATAGTGTTTGAATTTTTAGAAACCTGGAGCTATTTGGTAGCTGGGCGATCGTCCTATTATGCCCACTGGCGCGTCTGTTCTTATCATTGCATATAAAATGAATACTTGGCGACTGAGGGCAGTTTAAACCTTTGCCCTGCCTACATCCTGATTGCTCGCAACGGTGTGTAAGATGAAGGAAACTCAGAGGCGGATGCGACAGAATGACAAATCAAGACAGATGGCTTGCCGTTAGTTCTAAATAGCCGATGATAATTTGATGATTTTTGGTACGATCGGTCAATATTACAGGGAATTTAAAATATAATTAAGTAACTGCATTTACTTCGCATTTCTTCTATGCACCTCATTTCTGCTAGAAATCTTAAAGTAGCGACATCTCACTATCCCGATCTAGCAGAGAATATCCAGATTATCTGTAAAAACATCCAAGATGCTACCTGGAGACACTTATTAGATCTTCAACAGGTTTATCCATCAGCCGAAGCGGTTAGCAATTTCACAGTTATTAACGTAAAGGGCAATAAATATCGATTAATTCTCAGTATTGATTATGAAAAGCAGGTTGTCTATTTTAAGTATTTTTTAACTCACGCAGAATACGATAAAGAAGAGTGGAAAAATGACTATTACTATTAATCGCAGTAACTACATCGATCTCTTAAATGAGGTGCAAATCATCCCAAAAGTTATCGAAACTGAAGTTGAATACGATGGGTTTTTAGCCGTGACGGAAAGTTTGCTTTCTAAGCGACAAAACCGGACACCAGAGGAAACAGCTCTATTCGTGTTGCTGGTAAAACTAATTGAAGACTATGAAGCGGAACACTATTCGCTGCAAACAACCGAAAAAATTGCCCCGCATCAGTTTTTACAACACATGATGGAAGCAAGATCGATGGAGCCAAACGATTTGATGGAATTACTTAATGTCTCCAGCGAGTTGGCTGGATCGATTTTCACTGGCGATCGCCAAATCGATCGATCTCAAGCTCAATGTCTCGGCGATTATTTTCATGTTGATGCTAATAATTTTTATGCTGAGTAACGTTTGATAAAAGTTCGAGCGATCGCAGTAGGGCGAGTTTTGGCACTGTGCAGCTATAGGGTGATGTGTTTAAAGCCTCTGGCTGAAAGCAATTCGAGCATAGTAATAGGACGATTGATGTAGCCTATTGCCATGGCGGGAGTTTCCATCTTTCCTAACCCCCAGTGCGGTCTGACCCAATTGTGAATCATTCTCTGCATATTCAATACTCGCTGCAATCCCTCAACAGCCTTGGCATATAAATTCTGCCTTCTCCGATAGCCACTGGCTCGTCGTCTTAACGAGCTATTTTGGCTTCATTATGATTAGCATGTACATCTGATTTAGGACTAATGGCTGTGAATGGATGCTCTTGCTTTAACCATTCAATATGCGGTTTTCCCTGAGAACCCTTGACCTTCATCGCTACTTCTAATCCTTCTCTCCACACTTTTCGATACTGATAGCTTGCTGGAATTTCACTTACTTTGAGATACACACTTGCTAGTTTCCATAACTCTTTTCCATAGCGTCGTTCTCCATCTGTAAACCATCTGATTGATTCACTTGAATGTACCCAATTCCAGGCACTTTTGACTCCGTTTTCAAACAAGTTCGCATTCTTTAATCCTGCTTGTGCTTCTATCCAGTAGCGGGTTTTCTGTTCTACAAAATGAATTGTCCATCCTTCACTTGCTGCGGGGGGGAAGGTTCTCGCCTACGCGAGTATAAACTATCGTTATTTCCCTGTTTTCTGGTGCTGGTGGCGACCAATTAGATATTGCTTCTGATAAGTGTTTTTCCCAATTAATTACGCTATTTGCCGCTACTCCCAATACTCTTCCTGTTGCTCTCAACCCTAATCCTTCACTTCTTACTTTCATCGCTAATGAGATCTTTTCTACTGGCGTTCTTAGGTTCGCCATTGGTGTCCCACTCCGCTCATTGAATCTTCTTCCACATTTTTTACACAGATATCTTTGAATTAGTTTCTCACCTGTTTGATTTTTGCCATTTTTAACTATCTGCTCACTTTCACAATATACGCAGTTCATTTCCCTCTGGTGCATACTATGACTCCATTATAGCAGTCACCCTATTCCTGCACAGTGCCCTAAATTAACTTACTCGCTGCAAATATTTTCTGCCACCAAAAATTCAATGGATAATAGAGGATTGGCATCCATAAACCGCTGAGAACAGCAGCAATCAGGATGACTGGGGATTGATTCGTCCAGACATGGTTTAGACTATCTAGACTGGCGACTGGCGACTGCTGAATCGCGGTTTCCAGTAGATATTGTAACCCAGTGACGAATTCACTGACGAGTGTCAGCATAAAAGCAGCAATACTGACCGAAAAAATTGTATCATCGAGATAGCGTCGCTTATGTAGCCAAAAAGCTAGCACACTCACCGTTGTGAGACTCAGCACATGAGTAGGTACAGTGCCGAGCGTTGCTGACGCGGGAAAAGTCATCCCATCCTGAATCAATCCCAGCACAATCCCCGCAGTAGCTGCGTGCCAGAGGGATCTACGCACACTCCAGGCAATCGTCCACATTACCAGCCAACTGGGTCCAATGCCTAAAATTTCCATTCCAGGTAGACGGCTAGGCAATAGTAGCAAGCATAAGCCTACCGACGCAATGACGACAGAAATATGAAGTCCATTCCGAACTAAAGGGTGTAAATTAGCAATATTCATACTTCTATTTAGGTTTAAATCCTTATTTCCACAAACACCCTGAGTGGGTAGGTGCAATTATTTATAAAATAGATTATGCCTGAAACCTATCTGGTGGGAAGCGAATGAAAGCACGCGGAGGAAACCTCCGTCTGTGTTTCAGTCAAGACAGTGCCCACTTACACAACTGAGAGTTACAACAATCCCTCAGATTGATAACACCAGATTTATTTATCCCCACAATCTAATCTAGTGTGGCTTTGTGGGTAATCTCGCTGGAGTGACATTAGCTGCTGATGGTTTTGTTGCGGGTTTAGCCGGAGCAACTGGTGCGACAACCTTAGCGGCTGATGACTTTGCTTGCACAGGTGCAGCACCTTTTGCTGGTGCAACTGGAATTACTTCCGCTACATTCGGATTGTGCGGATGAACTGTTACCCATTCTAAATTAGCGAGTGGTGTCGTAAATTCAACGATCGCTTCTGGAGCTGGAGATTTGTTCAAATTAGTCTCAATTACTTTCCCTACAGCCAATCCAGTTGGAAATAACTGACTGACAGCAGAAGTTGCAACTACATCACCAATTTTGACAGTTGGACGTTTATCGAAAAACTGTAATACGGCTTGATTTGCACGAGTGCCTTGGAGAATGCCCATATTCCGACTGCGGCTAATCAATACACCCATCCGACTATTGGGATCGCTGACTAATAACACGCGGCTGGTATGTGGTGAAACACTCACTACCCGACCGACAACACCACCAATTCCAACTACAATATGATCTACTGCTACGCCGTCAGCACTGCCACGTCCGATTACCAATTGTTGCCACCAATTATCAGCACTCCGAAGGACGATTGGAGCCAAAATTCCTTTGTTAGGAACTGCTGCACTATAGTTAGCTAATTGTTTGAGTTGTTGATTTTGATGATTTAATTCTTGCAACTCATTTTGGAGTTGTTCGACTTGAGCAGTTTTGAGCGAATCAATCTGTCGAGCATTTGGTTGAAAGGGTTGAGATAGCACATTGTAGACTTCATCTACTAATGCACTTTGAGTTTGCAGAGCTAGATACGTACCGCCGATGACAGTCCCGAATCCTGCTAATTTCAGGGCATTTTTATCCCACCAGCGGCGTAAAGTAAACATAGTTTGTTGCTTGTTTTTTGGTGCTTGTTGATTCTGGGAGATGAGAGCGAAAAGGTGCAGTCTGGAGGTTTCCCCCAGACTGCACCTTTTCAAGACAGATGGGAGTTGGGAGGAAAGAAAATGCGATTGACGTTTCTTGCTTCCCACACTCCCCATGGGGTATCTACAAACTACGAGATCTACCACTGAAGACGCGATCCATCTGTTTGAGGTTTTCGAGTACTTTTCCAGTACCTAGCACTACACAGGTGAGGGGATCGTTAGCGATATGTGTGACGATTCCGGTTTCATGACTGATGAGAGTGTCGATGCCTCTGAGGAGTGCGCCGCCACCAGCCAACATGATGCCTCGATCGATAATGTCCGATGCTAATTCCGGTGGAGTCCGCTCTAGCGTCCGCTTCACAGCCTCAATAATCGTCGAAAGGGGTTCGGACATACTCTCACGAATTTCGGGGCCTTTGATCGTCACTGTACGGGGTAATCCCGACAGGAGATGCAAACCGCGAACTTCCATCATAATCTCGTGATCGTCAGGGCCAGGATAAGCCGAACCAACTTGGATTTTGATTTCTTCAGCAGTCCGTTCGCCGATCACCAGGTTGTGAACTTTTTTCATGTAGTTGACGATTGAGTCACTCAATTCGTCTCCCGCAATCCTTACAGATTCACTAATGACAGAGCCTTGAAGACTCATCACCGCAACTTCTGTCGTACCACCACCAATATCGATAATCATCGTACCTGTCGGCTCGGAGACAGGCAATCCAGCCCCAATTGCTGCCGCAATCGGTTCGTCAATCAGGAATACCTCACTAGCACCTGCTTGAAGTGCTGCATCCATTACCGCTCGACGTTCTACCGCTGTTACCCCACTAGGGATACCAATCACTAACCGAGGTCTAATTACATTACTACCTTCATTCGCCCGTTGAATAAAGTGTTTCAACATGACTTCTGCGGTGTCAAAGTCCGCAATCACACCATCGCGGAGGGGGCGGAGCGCAATTACATCACCAGGGGTTCTCCCTAACATTTTCTTGGCTTCGGCACCTACAGCCAGTGGCATTTTAGTCTTTTGATCCATCGCCACCACTGAAGGTTCTGCTAAAACAATACCCTTGCCAGCTACATAGACCAATGTATTGGCAGTTCCCAGGTCCATACCCATATCTCTGGATAAGGAAAAGCGATTAAAAAAACCCACGCGCTTCTTTGCCCCCAAATTATAAATAATGATGCATTAAATATCTAGTTAGCTGTAGTCGATCGTCAGATAGATTCTAATTATTGTGCCCTAATCGATCGCCATAATTACGATCGCTAAGTTCCAATTTTTCATCTATATTCTCGCTCCAACAGCCCTAGTAAGTGGAAAACACGCCGCCTTGTAAGGACGAAGCATCCTGCCACTGCGTGAATCTTATTACCTTTTGCTTCGTTAGTCTAGTCGCGATCGCCCACCTGAAGTAATTGCACCTTGCTGACTTTATTCTATCAACCATTTAAAAGTTTCGCCCTGAGCACAATGTCCGATCCTACTATGTCTAGTTGGCTGAATCATTTAGACCAATTACTTGACTCAGCTTCAAACATCAGTTATATTGGGTAGGCGTGAAAACACGGACGGTTAGCTCAGTTGGTAGAGCTCCTGCCTTACAAGCAGGCTGTCACAGGTTCGAGTCCTGTACCGTCCATTTTTAATAGCTACTTACAGGCTTTACAGTACTCGTGAGTGCTCATTGGTGTGGGATAGATACTCACTAGAATTGTTGACAGGCAAGGATTAGAGCTAATAGCTGGTCACAAACTGGTTGGAGGTAGTCGGGTGGGGATGTAATCTCTCTCACTCTAATTTTGACCTGACAGAAGCAATTGTCGCCTTGGCAGAGCAAAACCAGCCTTTTCAAGTATATGTAGATGTTCGCTTCCCGCTGTTATCGCTTCAACTCACATCTTGCACCAATGCATAGATACTAGAATTGAATCGAAACTAATTCTAACGCCAGCCCCTGAGAAGCCAGCAGATCTCGTTTACTCTCTATTTCTACTAGCAATAAGTTGACAGCGGTTTTGGGAAGTAGTTGC
>JANYDE010000143.1 GCA_025359915.1 Chamaesiphon sp. 336R_metabinner_41
GATTTTAGACCATCCTGAGATACCCGTAATTATCACAGAGGGAGAGAAGAAAGCTTTCAGCGGTCTAGGTGCTGGTTATGCAGTCATCAGCCTTCCTGGTATCGATTGTGGATACAAATCATCATCTGATAATGACGACGGGTCAGGAAGCCGTTTAGCCCTCATCTCCGACCTTCAAGCATTGGCAGAAGGCGGACGGACTATCTATCTTGGGTTCGATCGAGATTCCAATCCCCAAACAATAAAGCGAGTCCAGAAAGCGCGGCAAAAATTGGCTCGGTTATTTGCGGAACTTGGATGTGAGACTCGCTCGATTAAATGGGATGACCAATACAAGGGGCTAGATGATTTCATCTTCGGGGCGGGTCGAGAGGCACTAGATAAAGCGATCGAATCTGCTCAAGATATCACCCCCAAGATTCAAGAAGAAGGGGAAGGCGAGAAGAAGGAATCTATCCCCTCAGCCTTGGAAATGTCAAAGAAAGTCTTCCAAGATTTGTTTAAGAACATCATCCGGTTCGATGCCAGCGTTAACCAGTATTGGCGATACAACGGCGCGGGAATGTGGGTTACTTGCTCAGACAAATACATCTTCTGTGAAGTGCGGAAGTATCTAGAAGAAACCATTCCTACTTTCTCTCCTAACTACGTCCGCAATGTTATCGAGTTCGCGATCGGGGAGATTCTCCATGAGGGTTGGACTGAGATGTCGAGCCTTATGTACCTTCCTTTTGAGAATGGGGTGTTAGAGATGGCTACGAAGCAACTACGCCCCCACTCCCCCGATTATGGCTTTACTTGGCAGTTACCACGCCCTTACTCTGCGATTGAATCCAGTTGGGAAAATATCGATAGGTTTCTCGATTCTCTCTGTGTGGGAAATCAGCAACTAAAAGAACTGGCGATCGCTTACTGTAACGCAGTATTGGTAGGACGCTCCGACCTTCATAAATTCCTCTACTTGTTTGGCAGTGGGCGCAACGGTAAAGGAGTGTTCTCGAACCTGCTGTCGATGCTAATTGGCAAAGAGAATACTCATTCAACCACTATGGTTGAACTTAATGGTAATCGCTTTGAACCTGCGAATTTGAGAGGTAAACGATTGGTTCTGATGAGTGATGAAGATAAGTATACGGGTGGGATAGGTATTCTCAAATCTGCATCGGGTGGCGACCCTCTCCGACATGAAGACAAAGGGAAAAAAGCTGGGTCGTTCTACTTCAGAGGGATGATCGTGATTTCGGCAAACTCTCCGACCTTTGTGGGTTCAGGTGGATTCGCTCTATTTGCCCGAAAGATAGATTTCCCTTGCCTTGCGAAAATTGCTGAGAACGATCGCCGAGACATCTCCCCCGAACTTGAGTTAGACCTTACCGCATTTACTACTTACCTCCTTTCACTGTCAAACGATCGGGTTGAAGCTACTCTTCGAGGGGCTGGCAGTGTTGAGGCGGTTCGGAATCTCAACTGGGAGATGACCATACGGGAAGACTCGATCGCGGCGTTCTACTCCGAGAAGTTAATCATCGACCCCAAAGGCTCGATCCCTTGTGGGGCACTTTACAAGGGGTATCAATCTTACTGCGATGATTCAGGCTTAAAACCCAAGAGCCTCAACAATTTCACCCCCTCTCTAATTGAGCTTTGTAACGATAGCTTGGGGCACTCGATCGCCAAGAAGAAAGCCAGTGGGAATAACGTTATCACTGGTCTTCGATTGAGGGAATTTGGTGATGAGGAAGAAGATAGTACATTCCCTACAGATGAAAACCTTTCTTCTCTTCTAGAAAATAATCAAAATTTCTTTACTGAGTTAGAAAGGTATCCACAGCCTCCACTATTCATACAGAACAATGCTTTAAAGCCTCCACTAGTGCCTCCACAGGTATCCACTAGTATCCATACAGCAAATGTAACACCCATCGACTCAAAACCCTTAACTGAGTTTTGAGTGGAGGCTGTGGATACCTATGGAGGCTAGGGTGGACACCTTAAACCTTTACTCAGAGCTAGGAGTGGAGGCAGTGGAGGCTAAATCGACATTACTTCACTAGAACTCAAAAAATACCAGAACAGAAGAAAGGTCTTTCAAGTACAGACAATCAACTACAAAACTAGAGAATTAACCATGACAAAAATCACCCCTGGTTCGACCATCATCGGAGCAAGCGGCAAGAAGTTAATAGTCGATCGAGTCGAAGGCGATACCCTCTACAGCGGAGACTTGAAGATACTCAGATCCGCTGTGATTAGAGTCATTCCCCCAGTTACCAAATTCTCGATAGGCGATCGCGTCAAATATATCGGCTCAGACTTCAACCTGAAGAAACAATATGCGGGGGTGTTGGAAGTCTGGGAGATATCGAAGAAAGATGCTGATT
>JANYDE010000085.1 GCA_025359915.1 Chamaesiphon sp. 336R_metabinner_41
ACGGACAAATCTTTTCGGGTAGGTTGGGTTGAAGAATGAAACCCAACATTTCTAGGGTGTTGGTGTGTGAGTTGGGTTTTGCTACGCGCAACCCAACCTACGAATTTTCGTCGTTTCAGGAGTTTTGTCCGTCAATCAGGGTAAAATGATTAAACTTTATGGTGGTGCTAGAAGTCGGGCTTCGATCGTGCGGTGGTATTTGGAAGAATTGGCGATACCTTATGAATTTGTCTTACTGGATATGTCAGTCAAAGAACATCTTCAACCAGACTTTCTAAAATTAAATCCTTTCGGCAAGGTACCGACAATTGTTGACGGAGATTTTGCCCTCTTTGAATCTGGCGCAATCTTGCTATATCTCAATCAAAAATATGGCGGCAAAGATTTGTCAATCGAACAGCAATCGATATTAGCTCAGTGGGTATTGTTTGGTAATTCAACTCTCGCAACTGGCATATTTACCGAAGCAAGTCGGGAAAAAGAACTACCGAGATTAATGGCTCCATTACATGAGCTGTTGAGCAAACATCCCTATTTATTAGGTGATGAATTTAGTGTAGCTGATATTGCAGTTGGTTCGATTTTGATCTATATTCCTTTGATGCTGAAAATAGATTTATCGGCATATCCAGCCGTTGTGAATTATATTCAAGCATTATCTAGTCGTCCTGCTTGCAAAGTCGGCATGTCTTGAATTAGTTGCTGGTGAATAGATTAGCTCGTCAAAATTAACCATCTCGATCTTCTATTCACTGTCTTGAAAAAGTGCTTTACTTGGGGAAATCCCAAGTAAAGCACTTTTTCGCTAAACCACTAAAAATCTAAAAATCTAAATTTTTCTAATCCCGTTCGACGATCGCGGGAAAGACACTTGGCTTGATATCGAGCGATCGCACCTGTCCTTCTCTACTGACGACTAATTTGAGGTTTTCACCAATTTGACTGGCTTCTACTTGCTGCTGGACATCGTGGGGAGTCTCGATCGATCGATCTGCAACCTTGATAATCACATCTCCAGGTTTGATGCCGCCAGATTCCGCCGGAGAGCTAGGCATTACTTCCATTACTAGCGCGCCATGCTCGGCGGTAACTTTCGATCTCAGGCTGGGTTCTTTGGCGATTCCGGCTTTGAGTTCGGCTGTCAGGGGAATCATCTGTACGCCTAAATATGGGTGACGGACTTTTCCCGTGGCAAATAATTGAGCGGTGATTCGTTTCGCTGTCTGTATCGGAATGGCAAAACCCAAGCCTTGAGCATGGGCACGAATCGCGGTATTGATTCCGATTACTTCCCCCCGCGAATTGAGCAGGGGACCCCCCGAATTACCCGGATTGATCGCTGCATCGGTTTGAATAAAACTCACCCGCTGCTCAGGGATACCCACCTGGGAACTAGTCCTTCCAGTCGCACTGACGATACCGACAGTTACGGTATTATCCAATCCTAGTGGATTACCGATCGCAATTGCCCATTCGCCCTGGACTAGTTTATCCGAATCACCGAGCGTTACCGTTGGTAAATTTTGGGCATTAACTTGTAAGACGGCGACATCTGTTTCTCGATCGACTCCAACTATTTTACCTTCTAGTACTCGCCCATTTTTGAGCGTCACTTTGACTCGATCGACTCCAGCCACAACATGAGCGTTGGTCACAATTTTACCATCACTACTCACAATAAATCCCGATCCAGTTCCTTTTTCTAACGGCTCATCACTAGGTAAACCACCCAAAAACTTCTTAACTAAGGGATTTTGGCTGATTGGATGCGCCGCGTCAACTTTGACCACTGCGGGGCCGACTTTTTCGACAGCAGTGGTGATAAAGTTGGTATTGTCATTCTGGATCCGATCAGAGCTAATGGGTTGCCAATCAGGGCGATGTTTGGTGTTATTGGTTGTTAGAGTTAGTTGAGATCCTTGTTGCTGGCGGAAATATCCACCCCCAACAGCACCTATTCCACTACCTGCTACAACCAAAATTACCCCTATGGCTAGTTTATTGTGGAGAATACCCATAGCGATCGATTTACAAATAGATATCCTTTAAATTTTCGCTCCGATCGTCGAAATACTCAAGTTCTACGACTTTTTGCGGAGATTGGAGATTGTTTAGATCTCGCCTCTAATGATCCCGATGGAGATTGCTAAGATGATACAACCGATAAATGTGATACCTAGCATCAATATAGCGGCAATTTCACCAGCAGAAAGAGGTCTGTCTGTCGGATCGAGGTATGCTGAAGATCGATAATTATCTGGTCGAGAAGTGAGGGTATGAAAATGAGAAGGTTGCACCACAACTACCCGTGAATAGCCAATTTCGAGATCGTATGCCAACCGACGTTCGGGATGACTGAGAGCAGCATAGGCTTCATTTAGGGCTTGAAATTTCACTGTCGCCTTCGGCTTGGCTAAAGTGGTGGTGTCAGGATGATATTTTTTACTCAACTCCCGATAAGCACGGCGGATTTCGATTGCAGATGCACTAGGATGGACATCCAATAAATCGTAGTAAGTTTGTTGTTTACTATTCATCGCAAGGAGATGGGAGATGGGAGATGGGAGATTGAAAATGGTTCCGTGTTTTATTACCTATTACCTATTACCTATTACCTATTACCTATTACCTATTACCTATTACCTCATCGAGCCTCTCATCAACCGTATCTAGCAGATTTCGCCCGATAGACAACACCACAGATACTCGCCAAAAGTAGCCAAGCGTGGGTATTTAATCGCAACTCCAATGCCGAAACATCGGTGATATTAAATATCATAAACCCCACAAAGGCAACTAAGTAAGTAAAAAAGATCGTTCGTTCTGATTGCCATTCCAGCGGAAAATTGAGAAAGAGGATAGTTCCCTGTGCTAAAATCCAACCAACTAAGCCAAATAGCCCGATCGTTGCCGGAATCCCCAAACTAGAGGATAGCATCAACAGCAAATTGTGGGGATAGCCCAACCAAATATGCGTATACTCTTGATATAATGGCCCAAAACTCTGTAAACCCCAACCAGTAATCGGACGAGATTGAGTGAGCTGCCACGCAAACTTCCATTGTGACACACGAGTAAGGGCATCAGGTCGATCGGGATACATTTCATCAGTAATTCTCGCCCAAAAATAACGCGGCACGATCGATCTCAGCGGTGCTTTCAACGGTGGTGGCGCGTAAGCAGCACTAAGAATAATTGTACCGATCGTCGTGACAATTCCCACGATCCAATACCAACCTTGATAAATGGTAAACACTAAGCTACTCAAAAGTGCCCCACTCCAAGCACTGCGAGAACTAGTCAAGATCAGACATCCCACACAAATTACCAAAATCGATGTCAACCACCACGTCTGGGGAGATCTCCAAAACTGCCGCTTCCCTTCTGTAGAGCTGTCTGCTCGATTTCGTTCGTAACCATCGGCAAATAACCCCAATGTAAAAATAAACACCATTTGCAGATAAGCCGCCAAGGAATTGGCATATCCCAATACCGAAGACATTCTTCCCAGCGGATTGCCATGTGCCGCCATATCCCAAATCACAATCGGCGTACCTGGTACGGGGAAACTCCCTCCCAACCCCAAAAATTGGAATAACCCCAGCAACATAATCGGCACAGCAGGGATGGGGATAATCCATGCTAATTGCCGCAATTGCGCGGGTGACTGAATGAGAGTACTAAAAGCCGCAAAAAATCCGAAGAACAGTAAAAAATTTGCCAAACCTAATAAAGCATCCCCAGGTTGTAGCCCCAAGAGGGATACCAAAATCAGCCAAGGCGATAATAGTGCAAATCCCCAATTCAAACGATGCTGGGCGATTTCTCGCCCACTATTTTTCCATGTTTTCACAATTGCCGTCAGCACCAGCACCACACCAACAACTGGTAATAGGGGAAAGAATACAAACCCCACCCGCGCAAAGTTCCACGCCGATTGCAATCGCGGATTAGAATGTTTCCAAGTGGCACCTGGAATCAGTGTTAAAGGATTAATCATCGGGGCATTATTACCTATTACCTATTACCTATTACCTATTACCTATTACCTATTACCTATTCCCGCCCCTCAGATATCGCTACTACTGGCTGATAAAAACTAGCCACAATCGCGACTGTCAGCCACCACAGGGTTTGAACTTCAGGACGATACCAGACAGTATCGGTAGCCCCTTGTGCGATAGTAGCAACCATAGAAACAATCGCCGCCATCAACCAAAAAGCTTGTGGATCTCCAGTTTGGCGCAATCTTCGTAAGCCTTGAATCCCATAATTAGCCGTCACCACCAGCAGCCAGATCAAACAGGCAAAGCCCAGATAACCCACCTCGACGATCGTTTCCAGGAACACAGAGTAGGCTCCAATCGCGCTGAAGCGGGGGCTAGTTTGATAAATGGGGTAAATCTTCTTAAACACCCGATCTCCAGGGCCAAAGCCCAAAATTGGGCGATCGTGGGTCATTTTACTGACAGCCTTCCAGACTTCCAGTCGAACATTATTACTACTGTCTTTACTACCGCTAAAAATACTCAGGACTCGATCGTGTAAACTGGGAATCACCATAATTGCCAGTCCACCAATAGCGACAATACTGCCTAAGACGATCGGAAATCCCCAGGATCTCCAAAACTTGGGTAACTGTGGACGTAACCAATAATAAACCAACCCAGCCGCCACAACGATCCCTATCGCTAGCCCAATCCAAGCACCACGGCAATATGTCACCAGCAAGCAGTAAGTATTCACCGCCACCATCACAACGGCCAGAGTCTTTTGCACCCAACCGCGCCAGATAAAAAATGCTGCTAGACTAAAAGCGATCGCAGGTAATAGATAACCAGCCAGCAGATTGGGATTATTTAGATAACTATATACTCGCGTCGTCTTTGCCAGCGTAGACTCCGCATCCACCCAATTTCCCAATTGTTTGGCACCATAAATCGATTGATGTACCCCATAACCGCTGACAAAGAAAGCCGTATTCAGATAAATCGCGATTAGCCAATTTCTGATCCGACTGCTTCGACACAACCGCGCTAACATCACAAATAATAATAGATACAGACTGAGTTTACTCAATCCCCCCATCGCGGCATCTCGCACTGGTGACAAGCCAGTCGCAATCGCCGAAACTGCCCAAAATACTAGCACCGTAACGTGAATCGGCGTGACTCCGGCATTTTTCTCATCAGAAACAGTCAACAATAGCCAAAAAGCAGCCACCGCAATCATCAACAACCCAACTGTTTCTGTAGACAGTCCAGGTATCGACTTTTCAAAAGGCGACACAATAAAAATTAAAGAAGTCAATATCGCGCCAATTTCATCACCCCACTGCATCAGCCAGCTCTGCTGTCGCCAAGACTGGAGGCTGCCCACCCAACGATGAAGATAACTAGCCTCAAGCACTCCAGTTAGGGATAAGTCCGACAATGTGAGGCGTTGCCAAAAAGAATACATTCGCGTGAATTATGAGTTAAAAAAACGATCGATGAAATGACTCTGAGATCTGTTACCGCATAGTAACGCACTGACATCCAAAGCATAACTTATTATCGATCGCTCAACTGTGTGGATTATCAATCTACTAGAGTAAAGTTTTGATCTGACTGAATTGGGTCGATCGAGAATAATGATTAAAATAGAAGTAAGGATTGGTAAAAACTTTCAGGAGCACCAACAACACATGATCCAAGTAGATATTGGCATTGATGAAGATACCCGCAAAGAAATCGCCGATGGGTTATCACGACTATTGGCAGATACTTATACCTTGTATCTAAAAACACACTACTTCCACTGGAACGTCACTGGACCAATGTTTCAAACGCTTCATCTGATGTTTGAAACTCAGTATACTGAATTAGCCTTAGCTGTAGATTTAATTGCCGAACGCATTCGCGCATTGGGATTTACCGCACCTGGAAGTTATACACAATATGCCCAATTGAGTTCGATCCCCGAAACAACTACTGTCCCAAAAGCCACGGAGATGATTAAACTCTTGGTTGAAGGACAAGAAGCTGTCTGTCGCACGGCTCGATCGATCTATGCTAGTGCTGCTAAAGCTAGCGACGAACCCACTGCGGATCTATTAACTCAACGGTTGCAATTACACGAAAAAACCGCTTGGATGTTGAGAAGTTTACTAGACCAATAATTGGGATATAGCCCCGACTTCTCGAAGAAGTCGGGGCTATCATAGTTCAAGGATAATATTCTAAATGGGTAGCGATCGACAGCAAAATCTAACGATAAAGTTGCAAAAATTAATGCAACAAGTGGGAATTAGTAGCTTCAAATCATTATATCGATCGACAGGCACTTCCGCTCATACTATTAATAAACTGCGATCGGGTGAAATCGATACACTGCAATTGCAAACACTAGCGAAGATTAGCAGTGTTCTAAAAATAACCGTCACCCAACTGATTGAAACCTTTGGAGATCGATCTATAATTGGAGCTGAAGATCGATTCTCCAGAGGAGAGGCTCCGCCAGCGATCGAAATCCTCCAGCAGGAATATCAACATCTCCACCAACAATTTGAACAGCAAAAAGAGACTTTACAATCTGAGTTTCAATATCAAAGCTTGCAGACATTAGAATCTTTCCTCACCTACTTTCCTGCGGCTAAATATGCCGCTCAACATAATCCTGATTTCCCAGCCAGTAAGATATTGCCATTAATTGGATCGATCGATCGATTAATTCACCAATGGGGTGTCACAATCATCGGTGAGATTGGCTCTAAAATCGCTTACGATCCGCGTTGGCATCAATTAATCGCAGGAACTGCGAATCCTGACGAATTAGTCACCATCAGATATGTCGGCTATCGACAAGGTGATAAACTAATCTTTCGAGCTAAAGTCAGTAATTAGTATCGTCTCGGATTATGGATAAATTTTGACAAATCCAGTAGATTCACTCTTGTAAATTTAATCATAACTCTAAAAATGTTATTTCAAGAGTGGGAACTAATAATTAGATTTAATTATATTCGATCGAGAGATTAGTCGATTCGATAGATAGAATATAACAACTCTCCATGTTCCATCACATATTTTACCGGAATTTTAGGATTGTTGATATCTTTACCACCAGAACTGTGCCATTTATCCGACCATTTTGTGTAAAAGCATTCCAAGTCACTGGGAGTCAGTTTATAAATAGAGACTAAATTAATTTCCCTATAAATAGCAAAAATCCAATCTACTTGGCGATATTTATCGATGATACGAGGATTGATGTGATGATGAGTAGAAAAGCTTTTAGTGAGAGCTATATTTACTAATTTTAACTCATATTCATTCCCCTCAGCATCCTTGGCATCATTCCCCTCTCTTCCTGGTAAGACTTTCAATCCTGTCACCAGCAGCACCTGAAGAATTTTGCCGCCATTATCTTGGAAAATATCATTAATGCCGTGTTTGGATGCAAGTTCTTGATATCTTTGAATATATGGAAATAAATCGTCAAGAATTATCTTATCTGGGTGAGGTATCATTCTAGCTCTTCTTTGAGAAGTTCGATGATGTCAATCTCCAAAGCCTTGGCAAGACGTTCTATATTATCAATAGAGATATTGCGTTCGCTACGTTCTACCGAACCCACATAGGTCCGATGCAAGCCAGCTCTGTCAGCCAGATCCTCTTGCGATAAACCCTTTACCTGACGGATCTGCCGTAACCTAGACGCAAAGACTTTCCTAGCATCAGATACCACAATTTTTATAGATTGACATCACGTCTATAATTAACTAGTTGATGACTATAGGTCTACAGACTATAAGTAGCATTTAAGAACAAGCCATGCCTTTAGCCCAGATTCGTGTTCCAGTAAGTATCGATAAATTTACTCATCCACCAGCATATTTCACTGATTTGGGAGCAGCATTCTGTGGCGATTCGTTAGAGCTATTAAATCAGTTACCAGATGAAAGCATCAATTTAGTTTTGACTAGCCCTCCTTTCGCGCTCCAAAGAGAGAAAGAGTATGGAAATAAAGATGCAACGGAGTATGTTGAGTGGCTGGCTGAATTTGCGAGATTAGTATATCAGAAACTAAAACCTGATGGTAGTTTCGTTCTCGATTTAGGTGGTGCTTATGAAAAAGGCAAGCCAGTTAGGAGTCTGTATAATTTTAGAGTGCCAATTTACCTATGTGATGAAATTGGCTTTTTCTTGGCTGAAGACTTTTACTGGTTTAATCCTTCAAAATTACCTAGTCCGATTGAATGGGTGAATAAAAGAAAAATCAGAGCGAAAGATTCAGTAAATACAGTCTGGTGGTTTAGTAAGTCAGAATTTCCGAAAGCAGATGTGAGTAAAGTTCTAACACCATATAGTTCAAGGATGAAACAACTACTGAAAGATCCAGATAAGTTCTACGATCCCAAAAAACGCCCATCTGGACATGATATTGGTAGAGCATTTGCAAAAGATAATGGAGGATCGATTCCGTCTAATCTATTGCAGATAGCTAACTCAGAATCTAATGGGCAATATTTAAGAGGATGTAAATCTTTAGGTATCAAAGCACATCCAGCTCGTTTTCCAAGTAAGCTTCCAGAGTTTTTTATTCGCTTTTTAACAGATCCAGGCGATCTCGTTGTGGATATATTTTCCGGTTCTAATACGACTGGATTTGTTGCTGAAGCAGAAGGTCGTAATTGGTTGGCTTTTGAAAAAGATATTCAATATATTGCGGCATCTTCGTTTCGGTTTATGGATGAGAATATAGATGAAGACAGACTGAGTTTATTCTATGAGAAGGTGATGAGTGGAGAATCCGTAGAAATTATTGCAAATGCAACACAGCTAAGTTTTTTGGAAACAGCAGCCACTTATTAATCTAGATTAATCGATTCGATCGTTTCAACTAAATCGCCTTGACTTGAAATAATATCTAATCGATCGATCCTACTTGAAATTTCAAATTTTTTACTATTCAATCGATCGACTAATTGCTTACAATGACGAGGATCGAGAGAATTGGCAATCCCAATATGCGGGATAAACGGAATATCTAGACGGAGTTCTCTCGCAATAATTCCGGTATATAACCTATCGTGAAGTTTGACTATATTGCTATATCCTTCGTCAGGAACTAAAAATACATGGGTGTATTTACTAAAGGCATCATTGCATAAGACAGCACATCGAAGCGTAAATTCAAACGGTTGAATACCTTGAATTGACTGCTTAACATGACTGACTAGATTTGTTCGATCGATCTCAACAATTGGAAAAACTAATGTAAAATGTGGATCGATCGCGCTGAAGTTTAATTCATCCTCTTGCTGTCTGATCTCCTGAATCCATGCAAAATCATCGGCGGAGATGGTGAGATAGTTGGGTTTCGCTATCGCTCTACCCAACCTACGATTCTCTATCCCACCTTACTCAAAATCTGAGCAACAACGGTCATACTTTCCTCATATAATAAATCCCGGCCCCAGCGTTGCAGATACTCAGCGAGTAAATCTTCAGCATTGCGCTCCGCCAGCGAAGTAACTTCCTCCACCCGTGCGGTTTGAGTACCGCCTTTGGTTTCCATCTGCATACAGCCAGCTACCTCCGAACAGAGAACAGTGCTACAGTTGGCTTTAGGATTGGTAGAATTGAGGCGGACACCCATGATGTCGCCTGGAATCTCACCCGAATCAGCGGTCGGCATTCCCGCGAGTTCGGTGTGGATTTTGCGTCCATCAGGAGCAATAAAATCAATCTCGCGTAAGTCATAATCACCACCGGAATGAGTATAACTGGTGGGTTGCCATTGGAGGCGACTGGAGAGCCAACCGAGGAACATCAATGCTTGAGCGGGATTGCCTTGCTCGTAATTGACATCGACTCGATCGATCTCTGTGATATCTTTACGTCTAGCTGGAGGATCGAAGGCTTCGGCGGTGAGTTCTTGCCAGCCAGCGATTCTGCGCCAGTTGAGATCGATTACGGGCATTCCTTCCGCGAGAATCGTACATAACTGCACCAAATCGGTTTCGCTGGTAGTAAATTCGGCGGAGTCAAAGATGACTGAATGCGCTTGATGAGCTAACTGTTGAAATAACGGTTTATTTGGTGCGGGGGTATCTTTCCACCACAGGAAGCGCGGTAAATCGGAAACAGCGAGGTTAGCGATGCTCTCACCATTGCGCTCTAATGCTTCTGGCGTGCCGCGCAAGGTGATGTATTCACTACAGACGAGGGAATGAAGGTATTGCTTCTTCATTGGGCAATAAACAGACACCTGTGCGCCAACGCCTGTATCTTCACCCACGCTGGGACATACTGTAATGATCCGGCGCGGATTGGCATTTGCGATCGCATCCGTCACGACATAACCCCGATTATCGACATCTTTTTCGACAGCTAAGGCGTGGGTATCGTGATTGGTGGTAATTCGATCGTGATAAGCAGCCTGAATCTTGCTCATGGTATCTCGATCGAGTTTACCAGTCACAGGTAGTTTATAAGCTTTCTGAGCAGCTTTAATCGACTTCACCTGAGCAGGGCCAAAAATACCATCGATCGGCCCATTATAGAAGCCCAACACTGATAACATGTGTTGGGTAGGCTCTGGCTCATAGACAATAAACGTAAACGTACTCGCCTGAGTAGCCACGATCGCATCTTGGGATTGATTATCTGGCTGATAGTCTTTCCAGATCTGACTTAATTCATGTTCGATGTCTGTCACCGAAACATCTTTCGGCGCACGAAGCGATACAACTGGAGCGGATTGAGTACTCATCGGTTAGGGAATAGGGAATAGAGGATAGGGAATAGGGAAAATCCCCTCCTCGGAGGGGTGCCCGTCAGGGCGGGGTGGGTAGATCTACGCAACAAATCAAACAAACCAATCTATGATCGATGCCACTTCCGTCCATCGTCATTAATTAAATCTTCCGCAGCTAGAGGTCCCCAGGTACCTGCTTCATACATCGGAATCGAATCAGGATCGGTATTTGCTTCCCAGTCTGACAGAGCCGGAGTCACAATGCGCCATGCTTCCTCCACCTCATCCGAGCGGGTGAATAAAGTTTGATCCCCCAACATACAGTCAATCAGGAGCTTATCGTAGGCATCGGAAGATTTCACCCCAAACGCCTCTTGGTAATTGAAGTCCATATTCTCCGTGCGGGTGCGTAAATCTGCTCCAGGCATTTTCGCTTCAAACTGGAGTGAGATCCCCTCATTTGGGTAAACCTGAATTGTCAACAGATTCGGGTTGGCTTGACGGGAAGCTGATTGAAACACCAACCAGGGTACAGGTTTAAATTGGATGGTGATTTCGGAAACTTTTTTCGGTAGCCGCTTACCAGTTCGCAGGTAGAACGGAACGTCCTTCCACCGCCAGTTATCAATCATAAATTTCATGGCGACAAAACAAGGATTAACCGATCCCTCGGCGACTCCTGGCTCTTCCCGATAACCAGGGATTTGTTCGCCCTTCATCCAGCCTGGTTTGTATTGTCCGCGAATAGCCGATCGACTAAGATTATTTACATCCGCGAGGCGAGTAGCTTCGAGAACCTTGACTTTTTCCGTCCGAATCGAGTCAGCATCGAGGGCGTTAGGTGGTTCCATTGCTGTCAGACAAAATACCTGCATCAAATGGTTCTGGAGCATATCCCGTAATGCGCCCGCAGATTCATAATAACCTGCCCGATCTTCGACACCGACAGTTTCGGCGACAGTGATTTGGATGTTATCGATATAATTGCGATTCCACAGCGGTTCAAAGATCGCATTGGCAAATCGCAACACGAGCAAGTTTTGGACGGTCTCCTTGCCCAGATAGTGGTCGATCCGGTACACTTGTTGCTCTTCACAATGCTGTCTAACGACGCGATTTAATACCCGTGCTGAAGCGAGATCTCGCCCGAATGGTTTCTCAATTACTAAACGATGTTTTTGGGCATCATTTAACATTCCTGCACTTCCCAATTGCTTAATCGCTTCGGGGAAGAAATTGGGCGCGACGGAGAGATAAAAGACGCGATTGCCCATCGTGCGGCGTTCGGTATCGAGTTCGCCGAGTAAGGTTTTGAGCTTCAGATAGCTTTCGGGTTTGTCGATGTCGCCAGGGCAATAATACAATCCTTTGGCGAATTCTTCCCAGGCGGCTTCATCTTGAATCCCATTTCCAAATTCTTCGATCCCTTTACGACAATGTTCGCGGAAATATTCGTGACTCCAATCCCGACGCGCTACGCCAACGATGGTGATTTCTGGGGGTAATCGGCGATCGAGTCGCATCTGGTACAATGCTGGGACTAGTTTGCGCTGAGTCAGATCGCCGGATGCGCCGAAGATAGTCAGAATTTGCGGTTCAGGTACTCGTTCTTGGCGGAGTCCTTGGCGGAACGGGTTTTCTAGTAGATCGATCATTTATTACTGGTGTGGTAGAACCTGGAATTGGGAGCACAAAGGCTTGATAGTGTCGCTGTCTGAACTGTGATTAGAATGATTGAACGATCGAATTTAATGAGCTGCGATCTGGAAATCACAGTCTCTCTATGTAATCCAAAAAATCATAGTTCAGAAGTGTATTTTTTGATTAGAAATCACCTAATTATGCAGGTGTCAAAGCCTTAACCTTACCATCGAGAGATTTCATCAACGAGTCAAAAGGCTTGACGAACTTATCGATCCCATCAATCAGCAGCTCATCCATAACGGCATCTAAATCGATATTAACATCAGAATCTTTGAGACTGGCAACCAATCGATAGGCTTCATCGACTCCAGCTTCAATCCGGTTAGCGGGATCGCAATGATCGGCGCAGGCTTCGATCGTGCTGGGTGGTAAGGTATTTACTGTATCATTTCCAACTAATCCATCGACATACATCACATCGCTGTAGCTGGGATCTTTTGTACCCGTACTCGCCCAGAGTAAACGTTGCACTCGCGCGCCTTTGGCTGCTAGTTGTTGCCAACGTTCTGTCGCGATAATTTGCTTGTATTCTTGATAAGCGACTTTGGCATTCGCGATCGCAATTTTACCTTTAAGCGCGGCGATTTTTTCAATTTTACCTGAGTCTTCTGTCTGTTTGATTAGGCTGTCTAATTTAGCATCAATATTGGTATCAATCCGGCTCAGGAAGAAACTAGCGACTGAGGAAATATTGCTGATATCTTCGCCCTTAGCGACGCGGGTTTCTAAGCCGCGAATATACGCCCAAGCTGTCTGTACGTAGCTTTCAACTGAAAATAGTAAGGTGACATTGATGCTGATGCCTTCACCGATCATCTGTTCGACGGCTGGCAAACCTTCTGGGGTGCCAGGAATCTTAATCATCACGTTTGGACGATTTATAGCCGCGTGATAGCGACGGGCTTCTGAGATGGTGCTGGCGGTATCTGTAGCAATTGTCGGCGGAACTTCGATGCTGACGTAACCATCGATCCCCTTGGTTTGCTCATAGACGGGGAGCAATACGTCGCAAGCATGACGAATGTCAGTAAATATCAAGGATTCGTAAATGTCGTTGAGCGATTTATTTGCTTGGATTCCGGCTTTAATTTCGGTGTCGTAAATTGCATTACCGACGATCGCTTTTTCAAAGATGGCGGGATTCGAGGTGATCCCCAATACGCCACGGGTGGTAATGAGTTTGGCTAGTTCGCCGGATTCGAGTAGATCTCGGCTAAGATTATCCATCCAAATACTTTGTCCGTATTCAGTTTCGATCGTTAATAAGGGATTTTGTGATGTTGATAGCACGATCGGTATTACTCCAATAGGTATTGACTATCGATCTAAGTCGATCTGAAAAATATATCTTACAGATCCTGCTTTGTAGCTACGATTCTGCTAATCTAAAAAATTTTGGATGTTGCGGCGTTAACCAAATACCAGTCACAACGCATAACTAAACCTAACTTCTCGCAATCTTTATTTCTACAATTGAGGACTGCTCTGATTCGCATTTTAGCCGATCGACATCCGAATATGTGTATCGGCGAATATAAATTTGCCTAAATTTGGCTTTAGTGCATTACCTCAACTTAATCATCGGCTAATTCGTTCATCATTTCTACTGTGGTAAATGGCTTGGTCAAAAATGCTTTCAACCCATATTGTGTGACGATCCCCTCATCGCTTGCCGAATCGATCGCGATCGATAAGTTGTTGAGGATTTGGTAAGATTGGTACTCCCCTCAGTAAAGACAGCATGGAATTTTGGACTCAAGTATTAGATGTTGCTAGCACTACAGCTCAGAAAGTGGGGGCACAATTGCTGTTAGACTTTGGACATGCCCAAGGATTGGAAAAGGCTGATGGTAGTCTAGTTACGCAGTCTGATGAATGGGCAGATCGAGAGATTCGATCGAGTATCATGAAAGCTTTCCCTAGTCATGCGATTCTGAGTGAAGAGGGGAACCATGAGTTTACAGATGCTCAGTGGACGTGGATTATCGATCCGCTCGATGGAACGACAAATTTTACGCGAGGAATTCCGCTGTGGGGGGTCTCGATCGGGTTACTCTATTACGGTGAGCCAGTCTTTGGCTATGTTTATTTTCCCCCTGTCAACCAAACTTTTTACGGTTATTGGGCGGGTAATACCGGACTGATTTTACCGCCTGGAGCCTATCTAAATGGCAATCAGATTCACGTCAGTCAAGATTCACCTAGTGGCAATCATTTTTTTAGTTTATGCGCCCGTAGTCTCCAAGTTTGGCAGCCTGGATTTCCTTGTAAAGTACGGATGATGGGAGTCGCTACATACAACTTTTTAGCGGTTGCCGCAGGTGCGAGTCTCGGCGGGGTCGAAGCAACTCCCAAAATCTGGGATTTAGCGGCTGTCTGGGCGATTCTACACGCTGCTGGAGGCACTTGGCGATCATTGAGAGCCGAACCGACTTTTCCGGCGGTTGTCGGGCGAAATTATGGCAGCTATGCCATGCCGAGTTTGATTGTCAATCATCCAGATTTAGCAGATTTACTCCTACCATTGATGGACTCAATTCGCAAATAAGCAGAAGATCGATAGGGATGTGAATGCTCAATTACAACTCATCCCTATTCCAATCTTCCCTACTCAGCGTCAGTAGTCGCCGCCGCAACTTTAGCCGCAGCCTCAGCCTTCTCCTTTTCGCGTTTTTCGCGTTTTTTACGCTCGGCTTCGGCTAAGTCACTCATGACTGCTTCCATTTGAACTAGTTTATCGAGGTTGCTGCGATAGGTATCTAGATCTTTTTGGACTTTATCCGTCGGGAGGTGCATGGCTTCACCAATTTGCAAGACAGCGGCTTGGCGTTTCTTCTCGTCTTTGAGCAAATCTGGTGCAGCCACTTCCAGGATTGTAAATAAACCAATCCCAAATAAGCGACTATATTTGAATTTAGGATTACTGGCAATCGATCCTAATGTACTGGCTAATTGCGCACCCATGCCTTCATTTGTTGGATGAGCCAGCCAGTTGACAATATCTTGCTCTTGCATACTCTTGGCAAATTCTTCGACTCCAGCCGCGTCGGTGCGGTACTGTTGGGCATTTCCACCCATCGATTCACACAGTGCGACAAAAATAGACTGTTTATCTACGTCGGGGCGATAGCTTGCCATAAATCTGTTGAAGCTACTGACTACACCCAATGCATAAACTGGATTGTACTCAAAATCAACATTGGTAGAAAGTAAATGCATTTCGACCATTAGCTCTTCTACCACCCGCCGATAAATTGAATTAATCGGGCGCGTATGCTGGGAGTAGAAATTACGCTTGGTATCGGAGACAGTACTCTGGTTATTCACTATTGAGGAGATTTAGTTAACAATACTTAATTATCGTCGATCGACTACCCAATAAGCAAAGTTTGCGATCCCTGGATCGATCTTCGGCGTTGCTAAATTGAGGGATAGGGGAGATGGGGAGGCGAGGAGACTGGGGCACTGGGAGATTTGTGCGTTTCAAATCTGAAAATCATCCAGTGAATTAGCAACATCGATTCCTAAATCTAGCACGGCTGAAACCCTAGACAATGCATCATCATCATCAGCAATTAATAGCAAAATAAAATTCAGATCGTCAGAATTTTTGTGATTTTATGCCGATACAGTTGGGAGGATCGACAAGGCATCTTTGGATCAAGAAGATAATCGCACTTGGGTAAAGGCAGTATATATGACTCGAAATTTGAATGTCGCAGCATGGTTTGTCGTCGGTACGATAGCAATCTCCACGGTATTTGCACCACAGGCTGTTCTAGCTGCTAATCTGGATTCTGCCCAGAGTCAGGCTAAAATAAATCTTAATTCGATCGATGCTGTCGGTCACTATCAGCAGGGTTTATTCGCTGCCTCCTCCGGCGATATGGCAATTGCGCTCAACAGGTTCGATCGAGCAATTAAAATCGATCCTAAATACTTTCAAGCTTACATCGAACGTGGCAATGTCAAGGACGCGATCCGCGATTTTTCAGGTGCCATCGCTGACTACACCACGGCGATCTCCCTCAATCCTAAATCTGCTCCCGCTCACTACAATCGGGGCACTGTCTTGAGTCAAAGTGGCAAACATGAAGCCGCGATCTCTGACTATTCCAAGGCAATCTTGATCGATCCTCAATATGCTCAAGCTCATCTCAATCTCGCCAATGAGTTGGATGATTTAGGCGATACTGTTGCTGCCATGATCAATTACGATCGCGCTATCAAAATTAAACCCAACTATCCTCTAGCTTATCTCAATCGCGGGATTATGCATGGACGTGTCGGCAATCGTGCCAATGCAATTGCCGATCTCCAGCACGCTGTTAAGTTATTTCAATCGATCGGTAATATCGATCGCGCCAATAGTGCCCTTAAAATGATCAAGGATATTCAATCTGAAATTTAGTTTATTTTGTCTGTGTCTAGCATTAACTCAGAAATTTAAGCAGATATAACTAAGTATTTTGACTGAAGTTGATAGCCATTGTGATACATCAGTCGAAATTGAAAAAGTATTATGCTAGAGTCGAACTACTGCTATGTATAGTAACCGAAACATAACGAGACATCAGCTTTTATAAAAATCACATAATTAATAAATATTTATGCTCTTAGAAAGACAAGAGGTGTTAGAGATTCTACGCTGTCCTAAAACAGGTAACAGGCTCCAAAAAGTAAATAATAAATTAATTACGGAATCTGATACACAACATATAGAATACGACACAATCTCAGGATGTCCTATTCTAATAGATTTCGACAAAGGTGTCTTAACTAAAGATAATTTTTCGTTATTCCCCTCCTTCGCAGAAGAAAATACCTATCGAGGTGTCTTGAATTCTGTCAGGAAGTTAGTAAATCCAGTCCAAGATGCCTCTGTTGAAAATATGAAGCAGCTTGTAAAACTATTATTTAGTATGCAAGAAAATCCACGAATATTAATTGTTGGTGGCGGGACAGTTGGTGATGTTATGGATGATTTTTATAAAGATCCACGAATATCAATTATTGCTTTTGATATCTATCCTACACCTTACGTTCAATTCATCGCGGATGGACACAATATTCCATTGCCTGACAATAGTTTTGATGCCGTCATCGTTCAAGCAGTATTAGAACATGTTTTAGAACCAAAAGTGGTAGTTGCAGAAATGTATCGTGTTTTAAAAGACAATGGCATTGTCTATGCCGAAACACCATTCCTTCAGCATGTTCATGAAGGCCCTTTTGACTTTACTCGATATACAGAAAGCGGACACAGATATTTGTTCAAGAATTTTGAGTTGATTAAATCAGGCGTTATTGCTGGATCTGGTACTCAATTGCTGTGGGCAATCGACAATTTTTTCAGAGGTCTCTTTAGATCCAAACAATTAGCCAAGGCGATCAAACTCGGATTCTTCTGGTTGCAATATTTTGACAAACTAATTCCTGAATCATACAATATTGATGCAGCTAGCTGTGTCTATTTTATGGGTAGAAAGAGTGCTTCACCAGTTGCGCCAAAAGAAATAATCACCTACTATAAAGGTGCTCAATAAGTACGATATTCCTGCAACCTTACCGATAACTATGGTCTCTATGCCAGAGGATCGTCAGATCCTTTATAATTGAGGAAAGTTTCAGACACAATCGCTGCGATGAGTTCAGAAGTAGATACCGATCTTCAGTCCAATACCGAATTGAGTACTGCACTATGGTCTCCAGATCAAGATCTGGCTGTTATTAGTGGCGAATTGGACGAACTCCCGACAGAACTGGAGATGTCTTTTTTTGACCATTTAGAGGAGTTACGCCAGCGAATTTTTTATGGGATAATTGCCGTAGCGATCGGCGCATTGGGCTGTTTTGTCTATGCTAAACAAATCGTCCAAGTTCTAGAAATACCTGCGGCGGGAATTAAATTTCTCCAACTCGCTCCTGGGGAATACTTTTTTGTCTCAGTCAAGGTGGCTGGCTATTGTGGTTTATTAGTTGCTAGTCCAGTTGTACTTTATCAAGTCATTCAATTTGTCATCCCTGGCTTGACACGCCGCGAACGACGGTTGGTGTTGCCTGTAGTGATTGCTTCATCAGTGTTATTTGTGGTGGGTATTGCTTTTGCTTATTATCTGCTAATTCCCGCCGCTCTCAACTTTTTGATCGGTTATGGTGCCGATGTCGTCGAACAAGCTTGGTCGATCGATCGCTATTTTGAGTTCGTGTTAGTCTTACTATTCGCGACGGGTTTGCTATTTGAATTACCCGTCGTTCAAATCCTACTATCCCTACTCGGCATTCTCTCCTCTAAAATCATGCTCTCCGCTTGGCAAAGCGTCGTGGTAGGATCGATGGTAGTCGGTGCGATCGTTACCCCCTCCACAGATCCCCTCACTCAAAGTCTCTTAGCAGGCGCAGTTTTAGCTCTATATTTTGGTGGGATTGGGGTGGTTAAGTTACTAGGGAAATGAGGGGATAGGGAATAGTGAATAGTGAACAACGGTTTCCTTTTCCCCCAGTCCCCTATTTCCCTCTCACCACTCGTACCCGCTGAGTCAAAGTTGTCATCCCAGCGGGACGGATAAATATCGTAGAGAACCAATAATCCCCAGATTTACCTGGAGCGCGGGCGATTTTAAATAAGCCGCCAGCCGAGAGCAATTCTAGCTTGTAGTTAGCGGCTTGACTATAACCTTGTGCAGAAACTGGTTGTTCGATAGTCGTACCCATCAGCACATCTTCGCCCAGGGGTTCGGTGACGATCGCATCTAGGCTATACTCAGCATTAGTCTGGAGTTTATCTGGTAAATTAAGTTCGATCGTCGGTGGTTTTGCACCACTCGATACCTGAGTACGTTCTTGGAGTATTTGCTGTTGGATGATTTGTCCACCGACAATCTTCTGACTCGATTTGATCGTCGATTGCAGATTTAGCACTCTACCATTAATATTTTGAACGCCAGTAATTTTGGTAATAGTATTTGCTGTATAACTATTCTCTCCACCCTGCCAACTTTCTAATGTCGTCGCGTAATTAAGATTGCTATAACTCTGCCAAAATTGTCCCAGCGACTGTTGCCATCCTGTTCTATTTAAACCATCGCTAGTTGTAAAATTTGGGCTATAGTAACGTAAAAGTTCCGGCAATTTGCGTTGATTTGCGGCTGCATCGATCTTGGTGAGCATCGTCTTAAGTGCAGTAGGTGCAGTCAAGATCGAGCTATTAGCTTGAGCGGGGAAAATTACAACCTGCTGACAACCAACAACTAGTGCCGAAAGTGCCAGTTTATACCAAGATCTGATTGACATAATAAATACGAATTGAAAATCGAGATTACATCTTAGGATAACAGAACAACGATTCCCTAGCGGAAAGGCTACGCCAACCGCTAGAATATCTGTGTTGCAGGAGAGGAATCAAAATAATCGTGTCTAAAGCTGCTACCAAGCTACTAATTGCTGCAAGTGGAACTGGGGGACATGTGTTTCCCGCGATCGCCGTCGCCCAAAAGCTCTCAGGTTATGATATTGAATGGTTAGGTGTGCCCGACAGATTAGAATCTAAGCTAGTTCCCAAGGAATATCCATTACATCTGATCAAAGTTGGCGGTTTTCAAGGAAAACCTGGTTTGGGTACGATCAAAACTATCGGTGGACTAATTAAAGGAATTTTCACAGTCCGCAAACTACTCAAACAGGGTAAGTTTGATGCTGTTTTTAGTACTGGTGGTTATATTTCCGCTCCAGCTATTCTAGCGGGTTATTCTCTCGGTTTACCCGTTTTCCTCCATGAGTCAAATGCCCTCCCAGGTAAAGTTACTCGCTGGATGAGTCCATTCTGTACCAGGGTCGCTGTCGGATTTGTGGAGACAATTAAATATCTGCCCCGCGCCAAAACTATCTATCTGGGTACTCCCTGTCGCGAGCAGTTCCTCAGTCCACAACCCCTCGATTTACCAATTCCCGAACACAGTCCCCTGATCGTCGTTGTCGGTGGCTCTCAAGGTGCCGTAGCCCTCAATCAGATGATTCGCGAATGTGTCGGTACTTGGTTGGCTGCTGGCGCAACTATTGTCCATATCGTCGGTGGTGCCAACGAGCCAACCGAAAAAATCGAACATCCCAATTATATTGTCTTGCCTTTCTATGACAATATGGCAGGACTGTTTCAGCGGGCAGATCTAGCGATTAGTCGAGCTGGTGCAGCTACTCTCAATGAGTTAATGATTACTCGTACCCCGTCAATTTTGATTCCCTATCCCTATGCCGCTGAGGATCACCAATACTATAATGCTAATGTCTTAGCTGCTGCTAATGGCGCGTTACTCTTTCGGCAAGAAAGTCTCACCGCCCAGTTTTTGGAAGATGAAGTTCTCAATCTGCTCAAAAATTCCCAACGCCTCAAAACAATGGCATCGGATACTAGTTCGTTAGGTGTGATTAATAGTGCCGATTTGTTAGCCGATCTGATCGGAGAATCAGTAGGTGGTAAGTTGAGAACGCCGCAATCGATCCATTCAGAAAATAATCCCCAAAACTAAGACATCTGATTGGCAAATAATATAGAATCTACTCATTTACGTTAGATCAGCCTTAAAATTAAATCACTGGTTTATTTTATTTTGCTAAATAAAATAAACCAGTCTCTACATCTCCCAAAATTTGACCTAATTATGACAAAAGCAACTTGGAAAGGTGCTACATTAGCAGAAAGCGATGCCACAATTATTGTGGAAAACAACCATTATTTTCCAGCAGAGAGTCTCAACAAAGAATATTTTAGCGATAGCAATACCCACACCAGTTGTGGCTGGAAAGGTTTGTGCAGCTACTATAGTATCGAAGTAGATAAACATACAAATCCAGATGCTGCTTGGTACTATCCAGAGCCAAAAGATGCTGCCAAAAATATTGCAGGTTATGTCGCTTTTTGGAAGGGTGTCAAGGTTGGCTGAATGCAAATTAGATCGCATGATAAATTAATATGATAGACTTTCAAATCATTGAGGAATTGCGAGTTCAATTTGCCGATCTTCCAGAAGCGATCGCATCATTAGAAACTATCGCTGACTGCGAAGGCGATCTCGAAGATGCTGCAATGACTTTAGCGATTCGCGTCGGACAACATCCTGATATTAATAATAGTGAATGGCTGGATGGCTTGGCAAAAAAGTGTCGAGTAGCTATCTGTCAATCGGGTTTCCGTAATGACATGGTAAATGGCAATTTTATGCCAATATTTGAATATTTTGTCAAGCTAAAAGTCTGTCCAAAACTATTGATTTTACCCGTCCTGATCTACGTACATGAATGCGGCGTTAACCGATTCTGCCAACCCCTCGATCCAATTGGAAGTTAAATCTTTGAGGGCGTGTTGTTGCCAGATTATCAGCATCAACACCCCAACAATTACGATCTTCGATCCCTAATTAATATCCTGGAATAATGATTCTTTATAGCTAGGATCTATTTCCCAATCTTCATTTTCACCACCAATTAATAATTGAATAATCTCAACATATTCTTTATTTAGTTGATAGAGTGAGTTAATTAAAATATCGATCGCGATCGAATCACTAGTACCTAGGTCCATCCAACATCTCGCCCAGTTTCCCTCATACTCAAAATCACCCATATTATGCATTACAGACATCATACTGCTGTCAGCAGCATCATTGTCATAATCCATATAACTAAGATCTAGTCCTGTTTCCTGTACCTGACTATTCTCCGCATTAAAACCACCCAATTTACCCAAGAAAAACCATGAGGAAAAAACTTCCTCAACTAACTTTTTTTCCTGCTCTGAAGGTACATTATTAAACTCTAACCAAAACCAAACATCAAATTGACTGAATTCGCGAAACTGAACTTGCATAATTTAGATGATAGGGAATAGTGATCAGTTGATAGGTTTGTTGGTACTAAGGAATGAGGATTTAATAATATACATGTCTGCCCTAGTGCCGACGTTTGGTAGGGGCAATTCATGAATTGCCCCTACCAAAGGAAGAATTGCAAGTTATTTAATCCTCATTCCTTAGTACGGTTCGGTGATGTTAGATTAGATAATATTTAGATATATCTGGTGAGATTGATGCGATATCTTTCCTTTTTAGTGATGGTAACTTCGCCGATTTCTAGTCTACCTTTGCCACGAATTGCAACTAGATCTCCGGCTTTGAGTGCATGAGCGGCTTGACTAATATCCTTCCAATTTACGCGGACATCGCCACTGGAAATTATGTCTACCATTTTACTGCGAGACATGCCAAATCCAGCAGATGCGATCGCATCTAATCTCATCGAAGCTTCCGTCGTCACCAGCTCCTTTTTCTTCGGTTCGCGAATCCTTAATTCGCTCAAATCTATGCGTCTAGTTTGAACTGGTACCGATCTCACTTGAGTCAAATGAGTTTCTAAAAATTCTACCAATTCCGGTGCAACAATTGCTTGAGCACCTTGTTCGCCTAGCACAATAATATCACCTGTTTTGTCTCTCACAATCCCACAACCCAACATCGAACCCAGAAAATCTCGATGAGTCGGCGGATCGAATAAGAAGTTACCCGCAATCTGTACCGCTGCTAAGGGGACTTGGCTAGGCTCAAATGGTAGTTCGCTCCGACAGATCCCTAACCGTTGCCGTTCGGCTTGTGGATAACCACCTGTGGCGATAATTTCGATATCAGATAGACGACTAAATACTTCTTTGACTTCGGCGATTTCTGGAGGGGAAAGAAAGTCTGTTTCAACTACTTCCCATGTTTTAATTGCTTGTTCGGCAAGATCGATCACTCGTGCGACTATTTCACGATTTTCAACCCGTTTTAATAATTCTTCTCGCGGTAGCATTTTAAGTTAGTTGATAGTTTACAGTTGATAATTTTGTAAGAGTGGGTTTATCCAATCAACTAAAATAAAGCTAGAGATTTCATTCAAAACTCACCCTCACCTACTAGCAATGAAAGGCTAAATTTTCGATCTAACCAAGATTAAAAACAATACATAGCTACTGATACATATCGATATAACTTTGAATATTTTCAGGATCGAATTTACGTAAGATTGTTGTTGCTTGTTGGAGTAGCAATTGAGAACCTTCAACAACAATTAGATATTTACCCGCATTAATTCGATTGCGGTATGGTAGCGAATCACCACTCCCAAAAGCAATCCCGCCACCACCACCAATGAAGATACTACCCATCGCACCACCAATTGCTCCCAGCAATCCACCGATTAAACGATCTCCAATTTCTCCAGCCCAGGCAAATGTTTGTAAGTTGGTAGCAAGACTAAATCCAATTCCAGCCATAAATCCAAACGGAATTAGCCAACTTGCCATCAGTTTAGCTTGTTTCTGACCGACTTCATTTGGATCTATCAAACCAAATTCATCAGCAGTTTTATAACCGCGACCAAGAATGGTTATTTTATTTAAGGGCAAGCCCTGCTTCTCTAACATTGTATATGCTGATTCAGCTTGGATTCGATCGGACAATACCGCGACTAGATAGTTATTCATATAGTCTAATTATAAAAGACTTTTGTCTAATTCAAAACTAAACTAACTCGATCTCCTCTAATTAGTTGAAGAAAACAAAGAAGCCCAAGTCTTATGATTTGGGCTTCTTAAAATATTAAGCTTGGCATCGAGCTATTTTGACAGGGGGCAACCCCCCAACTATCGTCGCCGCAACAGCGTTTCACCTCCGAGTTCGGGAAGGGA
>JANYDE010000145.1 GCA_025359915.1 Chamaesiphon sp. 336R_metabinner_41
GGCAAAATCGTGGCAGTTGCAGTAGATAGTCTCATTACTCCTGAAATCCTCAAACCCGCGCGTTACCTCGGTAACGAACTCGGTGCGGTGCATAAACCGTGGGAGAGTGCGACAGTTCGCTGGGCACTGACATATCCAGAGATCTATGAAGTTGGGGCGAGCAATCTGGGGCATATTATCCTCTACAGCATTATCAACGCCCAGCCGCGCCAATTGTGCGTTGGCAAAGCCTCTCGGAGAGAATCGAGCCTATCTTCCCGCAGCAGATTTGGCGCAGAAGTTACGCGATACTCAGACACCATTATTTGGGGTGGAGTCACATAAATCTCTGGCTGAATTTGATATTCTCGGTTTTAGTCTCAGCTATGAATTGGGTGCGACGAATATCTTGGAAATGTTGAGTCTGGCGGGGATTCCCTTGACATGGCGCGAACGGGAAGTGGGTAATTATCCGCTGATTTTTGCAGGCGGACAAACGGCGACATCCAATCCCGAACCCTATGCGGATTTCTTTGACTTTATCGCCTTGGGAGATGGGGAAGAATTATTGCCCGAAATTGGGTTGGTGGTTGAAGATGGCAAGAATGCGGGGCTGAGTCGGCGCGATTTATTATTGGATTTGGCGCAGGTTCCAGGCGTATATGTGCCGCAGTTTTACGACTTGCATCCCGATGGGAGCGTCAAGCCAAATCATCCCGATGTACCGGAGCGGATTCTGAGACGGGTAGCCACGCCGATTCCAGCATACTCGTTCGGGTTGGTGCCTTATGTGGAAACGGTACACGATCGATTAACTATCGAAATTCGGCGTGGTTGTACCCGTGGGTGTCGCTTTTGTCAGCCAGGAATGTTGACTCGCCCTGCGCGGGATGTGGAGCCGGAAGCAGTAATTAATGCGATCGAGACGGGAATGCGATCGACGGGTTATGATGAATTCTCACTATTATCACTAAGTTGCTCGGATTATCTCGCGCTTCCCGCTGTGGGATTGGAAATCAAGAATCGGCTCAAGGATGAGAATATCTCACTCTCGCTTCCCAGTCAGCGGGTGGATAGATTTGATGAAGATATCGCGAATATCATCGGTGGTACGCGCAAAGGTGGGTTAACTTTTGCGCCGGAAGCGGGTACCCAAAGGTTGCGGGATATTATTAATAAGGGTTTGACGAATGAGGAATTGCTGCGCGGCGTGAAGACTGGTTTCGAGCAGGGTTGGGATAAGATTAAGCTCTACTTTACGATCGGTTTACCTGGTGAAACCGATGTTGATGTCTTTACTTGTGTTGTGTAGACACTGAGCTTATACTGCATTTCAGGCGAATTACTAAAACTATTGCTATTAATGACCCGATTCCCACACGACCAATTTGCGAAAGATTTTTTAGAATCTTTATTATCACCTTTGGGCGAGGTTCAGACTTCACTAAAAGTTAGTGGAGAAGTTCGGGAAATGGATGTTTATTTTACCCCAAATCCAAATGAGAAAATAACTTTGGATTTAGGACTACTAGCCCAATGTGCTGAAACAGCCACTGTATTTGAGCCTTTTCGGAGTTCTGTGAAACTTCCTCAGATTCGTAGCTGTATGTCCAAATTATTCGATCTGCACAATTATCTGATTCGGGAAACCAAAAAAAATAAGCAACCGGAACCCAAAGAGGAAAAGTTACCCAAGTTATGGATTTTGACTCCGACTCTCTCGGTAGATCTGCTGGAAAGTCTCGGAGCCAAGTCAGCCGAATCTTGGAGTGAGGGTGTATATCTGCTGAGTCCTGCGTTGAAGACTGGCATCATCGTTATTCATCAACTACCACAGACACCAGCTAGCTTATGGTTTAGACTATTAGGTAAGGGGAAAGTGCAGTCACAGGCGATTGATGAAGTAGCTGCTTTACCACCAGAAAATCCTTACCGCCAAAATGCCCTAGATTTGCTGGGTAATTTAAAGGTAATTTTAGAAGCCAGAGCAATTATTGAACCAGAGGAGCAGAATTTGATTATGCAGTTATCACCATTGTATCTAGAAAAGATTCACGCAGCCGAACAGGTTGGTCGTCAAGATGAAAGACAAACTTTAATTCTTCGACTGTTAGCTAAACGGGTAGGGATTGTATCTTCGGAGGTGGAAACGCGAGTAAAAGCTTTGTCTTTAGCGATGCTGGAAGAGTTGTTTGATGCGGCTCTAGATTTTATCCAGATGAGTGATTTGATGACGTGGTTGGATGGACATCAGTAACCGATCGAGTCCCAAAATCCCAAACCCGATCGAATCTACAATTTATAAATCAGATCGTTGGCATAGCCTACCGAAGGTAATCGAATATCTGGAGATGATGGGCGGGTTGATGCACAACGCGGTAAAGTAGTAGACCACTCATATAGATGTGGTCGGTCGTGAACTGGCAAGACAGAATAGTTATCGAACCAAATATTCTATGTTTATGAATCTAATACTTAAACCCGAATTAGAAAACTTTATTCAGCAAGAAATACTGGCTGGTAAGTATTCTAGCCCTGATGAGGCAATTGAGGCTGCATTAAATATACTTCAATCTAAACAGACAGCAACAATGTCAAAATATGCTGGGAGTATTGAATTTAGCGATGACGAGTTTTCGGCAATGTTACAAGCACTAAAGGATGATAAATAAAATTGCGAGTTATTTATGATACAAATATTCTCCTTCAGCTTCTTCGCAATGCAGATTCGATGGAGAGATTACAAGCTAAACTTGGCTCTCAGTATCTAGAAGATTTTATATCTATTGTTACCGTGGCTGAAATTCGGTCTTTAGCCATTCAGTTTAATTGGGGCAATACCCGCATTAATAAAATGAAAGAAGTTATTTCAGATTTATCTATTCTGAATATAAATTCGTCAGATATTGTCGATCGATATGTTGAGATTGACTGTTATAGCAAGAGAAAACATCAAAACTTAGTTAGTAATTTCTCCGCAATTAAAATGGGAAAGAATGATTTGTGGATTGCTGCTACTGCTTCGGTACATCAATGTACTCTGTTGACAATGGATTTAGATTTTAATCACTTACACGATCGGTTTGTCGATATTGTTTATTTTGAAAGCTCAATGTTTAGAGACTAAACTGAAAATCTTAGTTGATTTGAGACATGAATTTTAACTATGAAGTTTGATTTGATCGAATCTACAATCTACAAATCAGATCTTCAATCAAAAACACCAGATGTTGCTGCAATCGGATTTTTCAAAACAACAGATTATGTCCAAATAAACGGTGCTCATCATTACTTTTATAAAGGCAACTAACATAATGTCAGAAGAAATCAAAAAAAGAATGGATTTGTCCAGATTGAAAAAATTTCTGGATTCCTCTCAAAATATAGAGCTTTTATCAGGAACGGACGAACTAGTCGATTTCAGTGCGATCGATAATACTCACCTCAGAATGTTGAAATTAACCAATGAGCCAAGCATATTTATTTCTGCCAATTCAAATCAACAGGAAATAGATATTTGGCTAATATCAAGTTATGATTCATTCAACCTCGGAGATATCTTTTACATGAGATTAGAAGACTTTCCTGCTGCCAAATGGGTAAAAGTGAAAACTTATGGCAAAGCTCAAGATTGGTTGCTGCCCATATATCATCAACTCACCAATGGCTGGATTCAGATTGCACCATTGAACCTTGAGTATGTTTTTGAGTTTAGACAGCAGGAACATCGCTTTTCAACTTTTGTTGAGAAAGTATAGACATATAGCAAGTATTAATTGCGGGTGGGTATTCCCCACCCTTTAGATTTCAGAAACTATTAAATTGGATTAGATAAATCAAAAACAGTATGTAGATTTATTTTTTTAACTTAATCTTAATCGAGAAGTTACCAACCAATCGAACAGCAATTCTCATTATGGAAATTGTTCTCATATTTTCGATCGCAAGAATGGTTGGAAGCCCGATTCTGTCGTCGATGATTGTACTATTGAATAGCTGACAAACACCTGAAAACAGTACAAAAGTTTTAAAATGAGAATTGCTGCCAATCGAACCCCCTCCAATCCCACATCACCAGATCCGCGCTATCATAGACAATCGCCCAAACAATCCGAACCAGAGGCAAAATCGTGGCAGTTGCAGTAGATAGTCTCATTACTCCTGAAATCCTCAAACCCGCGCGTTACCTCGGTAACGAACTCGGTGCGGTGCATAAACCGTGGGAGAGTGCGACAGT
>JANYDE010000112.1 GCA_025359915.1 Chamaesiphon sp. 336R_metabinner_41
AGTAATAAGTAATAAGTAATAAGTAATAAGTAATAAGTAATAAGTAATAAGTAATAAGTAATAAGTAATAAGTAATAAGTAATAAGTAATAAGTAATAAGTAATAAGTAATAAGTAATAAGTAATAAGTAATAAGTTAGACTACCATCAGCTCTGCCCAACTCCCATCTCCCAGGTATTTTCTCACTGTTTACCGCTCTGCGTAACAAATATTAATGGCTGAAAGAGTTGCTTCTCATAATTGGGACTGAGAGATTACCGACCAATTTAGCTGCCAGAATCCCTACGCTACAAGGTTTACTGCCTTGCGTCGCAACCAACTACCCCATATAATGGCTTTATATAAATAAACATTAAGTCAACAATATCAATAATTATTTTGGTTAATCCTAGCTATAAATCCCGTGAGATTGACGGTACATGGGGATGGCAACTTCAAGGAACTTGGGGAATATTTGCCGCATCAGCATTTTTGGTATCTATCCCCGTCTTCATCGAAGCCCCGCTCGTGCGGCATTATCCAGTCCTTAGCGTTGTCAGTAGCCTGCTTTGGGTTAGTTTGGGATCGATCCTGATTAAACGTCCTCAGAGTCAAATTTGGGGCGATCTCATCCTCGGATTTAGCTGGAGTTGGTTGGCGGGAGCAATTTATTGGGGCTGGTTTAGGTGGGAACCTGCGATTCATTTACCGATCGAGTCGATCGGTGTACCATTTGCAGTGTGGGCATTATGGCGAGGTTTTGGTAAGATCGGCAGTTTATTCTACCTCGGCTCCCTGCTCGGAACCGCGATCACTGACTTATATTTCTATCAAGTTGGCTTAATCGACCATTGGAAACAATTGATGGAAGTCGATCCAACCTTAGCTATGCCTATCTTACAGCAAGCCATCTGCCAAGTCCGCACCCCTTGGGGCACCGCATGGGCAATTGTCTTAGTAAATTTACTGTTGGGCGTGGGTATAATACCCTTAGGGACAAAACAGTGGCATTGGTACGCTTTCAGTGGTGCGGTTCTAACTACCATCGTCGTTGATAGCTTGTTTCTGTGGGTTGCTAGCCATGCCTAAATTACTTAAATTATTAGTCTAGATTCGGTTAGTATTTCCTCAGCAATCTGTGACACTAGTTCACCGTCATATTTTTACCCAACCGTGAACCAGGGAATCTCGCCTTATCTACTCTTGAAAACCGACAATGGTCAACGCCAGCTATCATTAAGTGATGGCAACTGCTGGACTGTTGGTCGAGGTGATGACAACCAATTTGTCGTCAAAGACCGTTGTATTTCACGCAACCATGCGATGATCCAATATACGGATGCTGGTGATCGCTACCTGATCGATTTGGGTAGTAGCAACGGCACTTTTGTTAATGGACGGAGAGTGAGTATTCCTGTCACGATTCATGATGGTGATACGATTACATTCGGCCAAACTGAGTTTGAATTTCATTGTCCTACTGTTAATGACGATGCGCTAGGATTGGATCCAGAAGGCACTCTTGACGGGACAATTACCTCGATGTTGCATCTGCGCAAGTTGATGTCAGTGATGGTGGTGGACATGCGAAATTTCACCATTCTGACTCGTCAAACTAATGAAAATCTGCTGTCAGAGGTGATGAGTACTTGGTTCCGCAATGCAGGTGCCATCATCCGTCATCGGGGTAGTTGGGTAGACAAATACATCGGCGATGCACTGATGGCTTTGTGGTTTCATAATGGGGAAAACGTCACCAAACAAGAGATGATGAATATTCTCTTGGCATTAGACGATCTCAATCACATGACTAAAGAATTAAATAAACAGTATCCATTACCATTCGAGCTAAAAATTGGAGCCGGAATTAATACAGGTCATGCGATGATTGGGAATGCAGGTAGTGGAGATCGACCTGACTATACGGCATTGGGTGATACTGTTAATGCGGCATTTCGACTAGAAGCAATTACCAAAGAACTCAATGCTGAAATTGCGATTGGTTCATCTACTTATCGGTATTTAGCACCGCTGCTCGGCAAACATCGGGTGTTTAAAGAATCTTCGGTAGCACTCAAGGGTTATGATGTACCTGCGATCGTTCATGCTACCAATTTTGGACCACTCAATGCTTTTTTACAATTAGCAAATGCTGGCACTAGTCACGATCTGATTCAACCTCAAACCAATTTAATTCAGAAAACATAAACTTTAGGGTTCGATTAATAATTCGGGTGTTGCTGATTTGCGGTGTGATTTGACACCGAAATTTAGAGTAGGGGCAATTCATGAATTGCCCCTACTCTAAATTTCGGGGATTGCCTAACCGAGTGAATCATACTTTTTAGAAACCACCTTAGCAATAATCCCACCTTTTGGTCCCAATGTTACCCCGCGACGAGCTGGAAGTGCTGGCAATGTACCAGTGAGTTCGAGTTGGCAGTGGGTGAGGATTTCAACCAAGACTAATTTCAGTTCTAATTGTGCCAAAGCCATCCCCAGACAGCGACGACTACCACCGCCGAATGGTAAATATTCATAGGGTGAAAATTGGCGTTCTAAAAAGCGTTCTGGTTTAAATAAATGTGGTTCGGGATAGAGATCTTCGCGCTGATGAGTCAGATAAATACAACCGGAAACAATTGTTCCTGCTGCGATTTCGTAGCCTTGAAGAGATACTGGTTCCTGAGCGATGCGTGGGAAGGTGAGCATCCCGACGGGGTAAATGCGTAAAGTTTCCGAACATACAGCATTTAGATATGGTAGTTTGCTAATGACGATCGGATCTCGTTCTGTGCCCAATGTGGCAATTTCCGTCAGTAATTTTTGTTTGACTTCGGGTAGATAATTTACCCAATAAACTGCCCAGGCAAGGGCGGTTGCCGTAGTTTCGTGTCCGGCAAATAGTAACGTCATCAATTCGTCATGCAATTCCAAATCGTTCATGCCATGACCATCTGCATCCACTGCACCAATTAACAGCGTTAAAATATCTGTCTTGTCAGATTGATAATTGCGGCGACGATTGGTAATCTCTTCATATAATAATCGATCGAGTGCCGATCGATCTCGCAAAAATCTGCCCCACGGACTCCAAGCTCCTAAATCTTTTTGTAATGCAGGTATCAATAGAAAACTGGCATTAAGTGGAGATTCGATTAGTGAGGCAACTTTTACTAACCCTTCACGAATCAGATCGTAGCGTTCATTTCGATCTAGTCCAAATACAGTTTGGAGAATTATATCCAGGGAAATAGGCTGCATTTGCTCCCTGAGATTAATCGTCTCACCAACTTGCCATCGATCGATCGCCTTTCGGGAAATAGAGCAAATTAGATCCGTATAACCGCGAACTTTATCACCATGAAATTGCGGCATCACCAACTGTCTGCGCTGCCGATGTTCATGCCCATCTAATAAGATTACACCACGATCTCCTAAAAAAGGTTGTAAGATTTGGTTAATCGAACCAGGTGCCGAAAATTGTTTGGTATCGTTAGTTAATACCTGTTGAATTGTTTGAGGATTGCTAATCATCACCGCACCATTGAGTGCGCCCAACATATTAAGTCTAAAAATATCGCCACACTGCCGCTCATATTTATGTAAATACTTAAGTGGTTCGGAAATCCACTGCCAAAGCTGAATCGCACTAGACGTATTAATACTAGGGGGCAAAGTCATAAAATTTTGAATAATGTCTAGTCCTGAGCGGCGTAAGTAAAGTAAAGTAACCATTACCTTTGTTCTCTTCTTTCCCATTTCTTCCCGAAATAGTACCTGGATTTACGCCGCTCAGTACTAGTATATTCTTACATCTTGCACCAATATACAGTTACTATTTCTGACATTGACTTAAAGGCTATGTTGAGCGTGTTCCTTTACCCTTTACCCTTTCCCCTACTTCACTAGAAATTTTGCCTCTAGTACAAGTGAATGTCCCCACAGCCATTTCAACGAAAAAGTCCCGCCCGTTAGCATAAATTGTTAACATGGAAGGCAGTTCACTAGGATCGATTCAAGAACTGCTAATAGCTACGCTGAACTCCTAAATACCGTGAAATAACGAGATTAGACTATATGGCAGCCGCAGTACTCATTCAAAATCTGTGCAAGAGCTATGGTACCGTTCCGGCGGTTAAAGATGTATCTTTCCAGGTTAATCAGGGCGAAATTTTTGGTTTACTAGGGCCGAATGGAGCGGGTAAAACTACCACCATTCGCTGTCTCTGTACCCTAGCAAAGCCCGATAGTGGCACGATCGAACTTGGAGGCGTTTCTGTCGTCGATCAGCCCCGTGAAGCCAGGAAGAGGCTGGGGTATGTCGCGCAGGAAGTCGCGCTCGACAAGATTTTGACAGGGAGAGAATTATTAGAACTCCAAGCCGCGCTCTACCACATTCCCAAGGTAGAAGCCAGACAACGGATTGAGGTGCTCTTAGAGGTACTCGATTTACAAAGTTATGCGGATAAAAAAACAGGGACATATTCCGGTGGACTAAAACGGCGGATTGATTTGGCGGCGGGGTTGTTGCACCAGCCAGAAGTTTTGGTACTAGATGAGCCGACAGTGGGATTGGATATTGAGAGTCGGGTAGTAGTTTGGGACTTTTTGCGCCAACTGCGATCGAGTGGGACTACTATAGTAATTACCAGTCATTATCTCGAAGAAATTGATGCTTTAGCCGATCGAGTAGGAATTATCGATCGAGGATTAGTTATCGCTGAAGGTACGCCATCTGCACTGAAAAATCGCTTAGGTGGCGACAGAATTACGCTCCGCATTCGGGAATTTACACCTGTTGCCGAAGCGGAAAGAGCTAGGCATTTGTTGAGCCAATTATCCTGTGTGCAGGAAGCAAAAGTTAATGATAATCAGGCTAACGCGCTCAACTTGGTAGTCACGCCAGACCGCGATGTGCTAATGACAATTCAACAGTCATTACAGACGGCGGAATTACCCATCTTTGGCATCTCCCAATCGCGTCCTAGTTTGGATGATGTCTATCTAGCCGCTACTGGTAAAACATTGCTAGATGCCGAACTCAGCGCGGCGAGTAGTCGCGATCTCAAGGCTGAAAAAAAACAAAGTATGAGGTAGTAATTATTAATTATTAATTATTAATTAATGATTGATGATTATTATTTCAAGGGGTTTAGATGCTGCTGGTTTGCTAAAGGGTAAAGGGTTTTGAATGGAAGTAAAAGTTTATGCGAAAATAGGGCTAGTTTTAATTATTGCTTCTTGTCTATTGTGGGTAGCAATATTATTCGTCCCGCTGCTACCTTTACCGCTTGCCCAAAAAACATTAATTGTTACTAGTTTATTCATAATTAGTGAAGTGATTTTCTGGTTGGGTATACTATTAACAGGAAAAGAACTCGCCCATCGCTATCGGCGCAAGCTAAACCCCCTCAATTGGTGGCGAAAAATCACTAATAAACGCTAATTTCTCCCAGTCTCCCAGTCTCCCATCTCCCCACAACCATATCATGAGCGGCACTATCAACACATCTAACTCTGTAAATGTTCGATCGAGCGATATCTATAGATCTCGCGAACCATTGGAATCGAATCAGCTTGCAGATTTTATCCAGGAAACATTAGCCCTAACGAAACGGCTATTTATCCAACTCCAGCGTCGCCCTTCGACACTAATTGCAGGCATCGTACAACCGTTGATGTGGTTGGTATTATTCGGCGCATTATTTCAAAATGCACCCCAGGGGATGATGGGAAATGACTTGAGTTATGGACAATTTTTAGGTGCGGGAGTCATTGTGTTTACCGCCTTTGCGGGAGCATTAAATGCTGGATTACCTGTAATGTTCGATCGAGAGTTTGGCTTTCTGAATCGGTTACTAGTCGCACCTTTAGCATCACGTTACTCGATCGTCGCCGCTTCCGCAATTTATATCGTAGCATTGAGTCTGATTCAGACCGCTGCAATTATTGGCGTAAGTGCGATCATGGGTGCTGGTTTACCGAGTCTTACCGGATTAGCAGCGATTACGTTGATTATTCTGCTGCTCGTCTTGGGCGTAACAGCGATGAGTCTAGGATTTACATTCGCCCTACCTGGACACATCGAACTAATTGCGGTAATTTTCGTAATTAACCTCCCCCTATTATTTGCCAGCACTGCCTTAGCACCACTAACATTTATGCCCCAATGGTTGCAGATTGTCGCCTGTCTCAATCCGCTCACATATGCGATCGAGCCAATTAGATACTTGTATACTCATCCACAATGGAATCTAACTAGTGTCGTCCTTCAGGCTCCCTGGGGATCCATCTCCTTTGGCTCCTCACTGCTGATTCTAGTTAGTTTTATGCTACTTACCCTAACCGCAATTCAACCCCTATTAAAACGCCGTTTAGCTTAATCTGAGGAACTATCTGAGAATTTCAGACATCTTAATTTATAACCTCCTCAAAGTGCGGTTTCGACAACATTGTCATCAGCCCTTTATTCACACTCAACGTCATGAAACTATCGCTCACATCTGCCTGTGTATTGCTAGGATTATCAATCTCCCTAATTCCCACAATTGCTTCAGCGCAATATAACGATCCTTATAGCAATAATAACGGTAACGATCCTTTCAAACGAGCAGCCTCCGGCGATACATCTGGCTTGCTAAATCTCATTAACCAAGCTCAAATCAATAGCAAGATTAATCCAAATTACGGCAATCAGCAACAAGAACAAATTAAATCAGCAACCGATGATTTCCGCGCGCTTCAATTGCAAGTATTGCGCGAACAAAGCAAAAAAAATAATCCAGCAGAAAAATAGTTGATAGTTGATAGCTTTAACTCCTAGTACTAGGCGGCGTAAATAAAGCCACCATTTCCCATACGCTATTTCTTGCTCCCAGCTCCCCTCTTTCCTAAAATAGTACTTAGATTTATGCCGATCATGATTAGCGTTTGGTAATTAAAATACTGTAGATGAAAAAAGTGGCAATTGCTAGGAAAATCAATCCTAGCAACACACCTCCTGGCAGAAAAGTAACGATGCCAAAACCGCGCAACAAATAGACTAAAATACTCAAACCGAGACTACCGATAAAAAGATAGGAAAACTTCTGAGTTAAGGGCATATAATAATGGTTTAGGTATAAAATTTACTTAGCATTTTTAATGACACTCGATCGCCAGAATATCACATCCTTTAAATCGCTGCGCCGCATTGTACTAGGCGTACTAACAGTCTTCGTCGTACTCAAGCTGATCTTCTCATTAATCGGCACAATCGATCGACCTCAGATTCAAGGGAAATTTGAGTTGTACCAAACCAATCTCGTGTTGCTAGCATCCGAATGGAAACCAACAGCAGAGTTGGAAGGTTTAGGTGCCTTACAGACAGCAATTGTCGGGACAGATTTTCTCACAGCAGCTACTAAACAGTATGAAACTGCTAGAGAAAGTGATATTTTGGCGATCGATAAGCTTCAGCATAGTTTATCAGATCTATCAACAGTAGCTACTGATAAAAAGGATGAGCAAGCTCTCAAGATTCAAGCCAATCTAATTAATACGACGATTGATTCGGCACAGCTCGAAGTCGATAAAATAGACTTACGGATTGGAATTTTACAAGTAGCAAAAAAACAACCAGAGCAAGCAATTAAGACTTGGCAAAAAGTTGTTGATACTTCCAAACAATCCACCTCCAAAAATGCCGCCTCATCATTAATCGAGCTTTGGCAACAACCCTCAGGGATAGATCGAAATACAGCACCCCAAATCGAAGCTGAAATTAATACTAACTTTGATGGCTGGTTTCGCGATCGAGTCCAGCGTCAATTATATACAGATTTAGGTGACAAGACAGAATTAGCTATCCTCTTACAAACAGAGCAAGTAAAATCTCAAAATGCTTTAATCAAACTAGCATTAAATACGATCCCACGAGTATTAATCGGATTGAGTGGTGTCGGACTAATTATCTTTTTCACTGTTAGATTCACCATTCGCATAATTCAACGTCAAGAAAACCAATCTATTTCAGACATCCTCCTCACAGATATCAACACCCCTTGGTCATCGCCTTGGGATTGGGAGATTATTTGGCAAGTATTCATGCTCGGATTCTTTTTCGTCGGACAGTTTTTGCTGCCAACTATCTTCGGTGCATTTATTGGTCCAGGTTCATTAACAATGAGAGGACAAGGAATTTATGTCTTTACTAGTTATGCCTTGATGTCTAGCTTGGCAATTGGCGTACTGTATTTATCGATTAAATCTTATTTCCCACTACCACCAGACTGGTTTAAATTTAACTGGAAATCCAATTGGATCCTGTGGGGTGTTGGTGGCTACTTAGTCGCTACGCCCATCGTAATTGTGGTTTCGATCATCAATGAGAAAATCTGGCAAGGGCAAGGTGGTAGCAATCCCCTCCTCCAAATCGTCCTCGAAGGCAAAGATTCCACAGCTCTATTGCTATTTTTCCTCACCGCAGCAATCGCGGCACCACTATTTGAGGAATTCCTATTTCGAGGATTTCTCCTGCCTTCCTTGACCCGCTATGTCCCTGTGTGGGCAGCGATTTGTCTGAGTGGATTACTGTTTGGAGTTGCCCATTTGAGTCTGTCAGAAATCGTGCCATTAACAACCCTCGGTATCATTCTTGGTACCGTCTATGTCCGCACCAAAAACCTACTAGCACCCATGCTGTTACACAGTCTTTGGAATAGCATGACTTTGATCAGTATTGGACTTTGGACATCTTGATATTGGTTGCAACTACAACCAAGTCCTTATGGCGGCGATTTAGTCGCCTTGGGAGCTGCGCTTGCTGGTATTATTTGCCAAAAAGCTCCGAGTTAAAATTCGGAGCTTTTTGGCTGGTTTTTAAAAATGGATCGACCTCAAACCCGATTAATTCCGTTGTGGATAACATGATTTGATCGATTCTCCTCACAGAGAGACTATTGCTCAGGCAAACGCTCCGCTACCGCCAACGAAACTAGCTAGTTTTCGATTTGGTATTAGTTTTTTTGGCTGTAGTAGCTTTCTTCGCTGCGGTGGTTTTCGCTTTAGTTGTGGTAGTTTTTGCTTTAGTCGCGGTGGTTTTCTTGGTAGCTGTGGTCTTTTTAGTGGTAGTTTTTTTCGCTGCTCCACCTTTGGCTACGAGGAGGCTGAGTGCGGTTTCTAAGGTAATCTCTTCGACTGTCTCGCCTTCGGGGATGCCAGCGTTGATTTTGCCGTGTTTGATATATTTACCGTAAGGGCCAGCATAGATCGCTACAGGTTCATTATCGTCGGGATGGTTGCCGATCGTGCGGAGTGGTTCTTTTTTGCCGCCACGGGTAGCTTTGGGTTCGGCTAAAATTGCCACAGCGCGTTCGAGAGTGACGGTGAGAACATCATCGGGGGCTTTGAGCGATCGATATTCTTTGCCTTCTTTACCGCGATCGTACAGGATATAGGGGCCAAATCTACCGAGGTTGGTTTGGAGTTTGCCGCCTGTTTCGGGATGAACGCCTAAACTGCGGGGGAGTTTGAGCAGTTCTACGGCAATTTCGAGGGTGACATCTTCGAGTTTCATCCCTTTGGGTAAGGATGATTGTTTTGGTTTTTTCTTACTATCTTCTATTTTATCGCCGAGTTGGACATAAGGGCCGAAGGGGCCGAGTTTGGGATAGATTGGTTCGCCAGTTTCGGGGTGATTGCCGAGGGTGTCGGGGGTGCTACTCTTTTGTTTGAGCAACATCTCGATCGTTTCGGGAGCTAGATCGGCGGGGGTAAGATCTTTGGGGATGGAGGCGTTACCGGATTCGGTTTCGATGAATGCGCCGAATTTACCGATGCGGACTTTTACGTCTAAATTGCCGAGATCGATCGTCCGTGCTAATGTGGCATCGATATCTTTAAAGCCTAGTTGGACTTGATTTTCTAAGCCTTCGTCGCCTAAGTAGAATGTTTCTAAATAGGGTAGCCATTGAGTGGTACCCGTGGAGATATCGTCGAGGGTTTGTTCCATTCTGGCGGTGAAACTGGGATCGACGAGATCTTGGAAGTGTTTTTCTAATAAGGCGGTGACGGCGAATGCCGTAAAACTTGGTACCAGGGCGTTGCTTTGAATTTGCGCGTAATTGCGATCGATAATAGTCCCAATAATACTCGCATAGGTACTCGGACGACCGATGCCTTCACTTTCGAGCATTTTAACCAGGGATGCTTCAGTATAGCGGGCGGGGGGTTGGGTTTCGTGGTCGATCGCGTTGAGTTTTTTGCAGTTGGGTGTATCGCCCTTGACTAAAGCGGGAAGAATGATTTCTTGGTCTTCGATCGCCGCATGAGGATCGTCTGAGCCTTCGACATACGCCCTCAGGTAGCCTGGGAAATCGATCCGCTTACCCGAAGACCTAAAGCCAGCGTTCTCGACCTTTAAATCGACGCTGAGTTGGGTCTGACGTGCATCCGCCATTTGACTGGCGACTGTCCGTTTCCATACCAAATCGTAGAGTTGTAATTTTTTATCGTCTAATCCAGTCTCTCTGGGCGTGCGGAAGCTGCTCCCAGCGGGACGAATTGCTTCGTGAGCTTCTTGAGCACCTTTAGCTTTGGTAGTATATTGGCGGGGTTTGGGGCTGAGATATTCTTGTCCATATTTTTCTAGTACGCACGATCGAGCAGCTTCGATCGCTTGTTCGGAGAGATGGACGGAATCTGTCCGCATATAGGTGATATAGCCTTCCTCGTACAAGCTTTGAGCAATCCGCATGGTTTCTTTGGCGGAGAGGCGCAGTTTACGGTTGGCTTCCTGTTGGAGGGTGGAAGTGGTAAATGGTGGCGCGGGTTTGCGAGTGACGGGTTTTTCTTCTAAGCCTGTCACTGTCCAGGTTTTACCCTTGAGATTCTCGACTAAAGCTTTGGCTTCGACTCCATCGAGAACTTTAACTTTTTTACCTGCTAATAGATTTCCGGTGTTCGGATCGAAATCTGCACCTGTAGCAACTTTCGCCCCATCGACTGTCAGCAGTCTGGAGTCAAATTCCGCCTTATTATGCGCCAATACCGCCTTCAAATCCCAGTATTGCGCCGATTTAAACGCCCGTCTTTGGCGTTCTTTCATGACCAACAATCTGACAGCCACCGACTGAACTCGCCCAGCCGACAAGCCGCCAGCAATTTTACGCCAGAGTAGAGGCGAAAGCGTGTATCCTACTAATCGATCGAGAATCCGCCGTGTTTCCTGAGCGTGAACGATTTGCTCGTCGATCTCACGGCAATTTTTCAACGCCTTCTGAATTGCTTCCTTGGTAATCTCATGAAATACCATCCGTTTCGTCGGTACCTTGGGATTGAGCAATTGCAGTAAATGCCAACTAATACTTTCCCCCTCACGATCTTCATCCGTCGCCAGAATCAGCTCACTGCAACCTTTGAGCGCGGTTTTCAATTCCTGGACAATCTTCTTCTTATCCTTAGGGATAATATACAACGGCGCAAATCCAGCTTCGACATTAATTCCCAGATTTGCCCACTTCTCGCCCTTGTATTCAGCGGGGATTTCCTCCGCCGAGGGTGGTAAATCACGAACGTGTCCCATCGAAGCTTTGACAATATAACTAGATGGCAAAAACTTACTGATGGTGCGGGCTTTGGTGGGAGATTCGACGATGACGAGAGTTGACATAGGGGCGTTTTAAGTTCGTCGGGAATGAGTAAAAAAATCAGGGTGGATTCAGTTAGATCCGATCGTTGCTACTAATGAGCCAACTTCAGGTATATTTGTGATTTTGTCAAGGGGGGTTGATTTCGAGCTTTCATCTATTTAGAGATCGATTTTATAGCTCGATCGATTACCCTGCGTCTATTTACGCTGATTATATTTAGATTCGATCGTCAGAGGTAAAACGCTACACGATCGGGGGTGACTACTTACTCGACAGATGTATATTATTTCTGTCCTAATTCTAGGGTACCCATAAAAGGTGTTTTGAAACAATAGCAGTCATTTGGTGCGTTACGGCTACCGCCTAACATACCCTACTATCTATTCGACAAACCGAAAATATTTGAGTCCTTCCAAAATACCTGCGGCATAGTCTGCAACCGCCAAATAGTGATAATTCACCGGATGCAGCTCATGCCATAACCGTAACTCAGATTGGGCATTTCCAACCACGATACCGCGCTCGGTGCCATACTTAAATAAGGAAATATCATTCCCAGAATCCCCACACACAACCGTTTCAATCGAATCGATCTGCCATCTGTCGCGTAAAAATTGCACCGCTGTACCTTTATCCCCACCGCGTGGGAGAATATCTAAATCTCTACTCCCACTATAAATAATTTCGACATCCAACCCTTGCTGGGACAACAATTCCTGTAATTGTGGCACAACGGCTGCAACCACGCTCGGCGAGAGATAATAGCTCACCTTAAATGGACGTTGTTCGGATTGAGGCTGAGATTCTAAATCGGCAAATCGGCTGGCAATCGCGACAATTTCTGCTCGATCCCAATTTATGCCTAGTTTACTTACCCAGTCTGGATCTGGAGTCTCAGAGTCAGCTAAATAAATTTCCGTACCAACAGCCGCAATCAATGCGTCGGGAGCAAGTAGCCGTTGACTTGTAATTAGACCTTGATAAGACTCTCTCGATCGACCTGTGGCGTAAACTATTTTAGTACCCAATTCCTGACGATATCGATCGAGTATCAAATTCAGTCGATCGAGTGATTCAGCATTGCCAACTAGTGTATGGTCGAGATCGGTAATTAATAATGATAGCTGCGTTAAAAGACCCATGCTAACTGACAATTCTAAATTTTGAATGAAATCATGTGCCTAAGGCAATTTAGCACTGGCACTATTTTCTAGGCTAACATTTTTAGAATGGAGTCTACGCCCAACTCTAGATAACTTATCAAAGTCAGTCGCTATTTATTGCCAATTGTAAATAATTTTCAACTTTTATTTTTAATCCCTAAAGTACACCAAATCTAACTGTATGAATAACCAGTATGAATCCTCGCTACGAGTCGGTCAAATTGCGCCAGACTTTACCGCGACGGGGATTGTTGATCGACAGTTTCAAAAAATTCAATTATCTAGATGCCGCAAATATGTGGTGTTACTTTTCTATCCCCTAGATTTTACTTTTGTCTGCCCGACTGAAATAATTGCTTTTAGCGATCGATATGCTGAATTTGCAGCTCTCAATACTGAGATTTTTGGGATATCCGTCGATAGTGAGTTCGCCCATTTAGCTTGGATTGAAACCGAGCGCAAAATGGGTGGTATCGGTGATATTAATTATCCTCTAATTTCCGATCTCAAAAAAGAGATTAGCATGGCTTATAACGTTTTAGATACAGAGCTAGGCGCAGCCCTAAGAGGATTATTTATCATCGATCGATCGGGCATCATCCAATACGCTACCATTAATAATCTATCGTTCGGTCGCAGTGTCGATGAAACCCTGCGAGTGCTTCAAGCTATCCAACACGTTCAAGCTCATCCTAACGAAGTTTGTCCTGTAGATTGGCAGCCAGGGGGGAGCACAATTAAGTCAGTTGATAGTTGATAGTTGATAGCGAATAGGTGGGAGAAGATAATTTATGAGTTACGCTAGTCTGAATAAATTTAAAGGGTTGATAAATCAACGGTTCTTTCAGAACTTGTTGCCGATTCCGGCGGAGAATGAACTAGCATTAGGATCGATCGCGCCAGAGATTCAGATTTATGATATCCGTAACGATCGACAAGTGAAGTTATCTGACTATCGCGGTGTTAAACCAGTAATACTATACTTTACCCGCATTTTTACTGAACAGCAATATTGCCCATTCTGTTATCCTCATATTAAAGAAATCAACGAAAGATATGGGGAATTTGTCGATCGAGGAATAGAAGTTCTCATGATTAGCAGTACCGATGCACAGCAGAGTAAAAATGTCGTGCGAGATTTGGGCTTAAAGATGCCATTCCTGAGCGATCCTAGTTGTGCACGATTTAGGCGATATCATGTCGGACAGGCTCTTGGAGCACCACTTCCGGCTCAATTCGCAATCGATAAAGATGGCAGGATTATCTTCAAACATTTGTTTTCGTTCCTCCACTACAATGCTGAAATTGAGACATTACTGGACTCTACTTTATTGACATACTCCCGCTACTGAGCGGAGTACCGCTACAGTGGGGGATTCTTGTTCATGGTTCAGTAAAGCAAGTATTGCTAGAGAGGCTCCGCCAACTATCAAATAATTTAACAACCAATCCCAATGTGTTGGAAACCTGCATCAGTAAGCATTTCTGCCGACAAGAAGTTGCGGCAATCAATCATGAGAGGAGAACGCATCAGTGTAGCTAGCTGCTGATAATCTAGCTGTTGGAACTCTAACCATTCTGTCATCAAAACGATCGCATCACTATCACTTGCCAATAATTCGGGGCTAGTAACCAAGTTTACATTAGGTAAATAAGCATGTGTTGATGCTTGAGGAGAGATAATCGGATCGTAGGCTTTAACCTTTGCGCCTAGCTCGATTAAGATCGAGATGATATCAAGTGCTGGAGCATCCCGCAAATCATCTGTGTCGGCTTTGAAAGTTAATCCTAATAAACCGATAGTTTTGCCCTTGAGGATTTTGAGAGAACTTTGGAGCTTTTGAATGACGAGGGTGCGTTGGTGTTGATTGACGCTTACCGCCGCTTTGAGTAATTTAGCATCATAACCATAGTCAGCTCCGGTATGAATCAGCGCGGCTAAATCCTTGGGAAAACAAGATCCACCCCACCCAATCCCTGCATTCAAGAATTTATTCCCAATCCGAGAGTCCAAACCAATCCCCTTTGACACCTGGGTGACATCTGCACCCACCCGTTCGCAGATATTGGCTATCTCATTAATAAAACTAATTTTCGTCGCTAGGAAGGCATTTGCGGCGTACTTAATCATTTCAGCCGAACCTAAGTCTGTCGCTAATACAGTTACTGGTGGTAACTTAGATTCTTCGGCATCAGCATATTTACGATCGATAATCGGTGCATATAGTTTTAGCATCAGATCGATCGCTTGTTGACTCCCACTACCGAGTACAATTCGATCGGGATTGAGCGTATCAAATATCGCCGAACCCTCGCGCAAAAATTCGGGGTTACTAACGACATCAAACTGGGGTGCAATTCCATTCACTGGCGCACTTTCGCCCGCACCAACGACACTCAATTGTTTATTGAGTTCTTTAACACCATCCATCACCAGCATTTTTACCCAATCACCAGAACCGATCGGCACTGTCGATTTATTCACAATTACTTTATACTCACCATTGAGATGTTGTCCGATTCCTCTGGCTACAGCTTCGACATATTGGGTATCACTAGAACCATTTGGTAATGGTGGGGTACCAACAGCAATAAACAAAATCTCTCCATGCTCTACTCCCTTTGCCAAATCAGTTGTAAACTGCAATCGACCTGTAGCCATCGCCGTTTGCATGATTTCGGACAATCCTGGTTCGTAGATTGGCGAATTTCCCGCTTTCATCAATTCCACTTTCGCGGGATTATTATCTACACAGATCACATCATGTCCGATGTGTGCGAGACAGGCTCCTGTCACTAAGCCTACGTAACCAGTTCCGATCGTACAAACGCGCATTTTAAAATATTCCTAAATAATAATTAATAACTGACTATTTTGGTGGAGTTGCAGAGATAGTGTTACCCCCAAACCCCCTTATAGAAACGATTTGAGATCTTTTTAGCGATTTAGAAACTCTGGTAGGGGAGGGCGGGTTTTGTTTGATATCGAACGTTACAATCGCTATTTGCTTGCATAAACAAAGCCATCTACAGATCCGTCCGGACAGATACATACATCTGTATCGTAAATATCTCAAATGGGTTCTATAAAGGGGGGCTTTTCTGGCTCCCTCCCCTTTATAGGGGGAGGGCTGGGGTGGGGTAAAATTAAACGATATTAGACAAAGTAAGTTGAGTACCCTGTAATCGCTGTGTGAATTCAGTAATTGTTTCTGTCAATCCAGCTTCTAATGAAATAGTTGGCTGCCATTTGAGCAGAGTTGTGGCTTTAGTAATGTCTGGTTTCCGTTGTTTAGGATCATCTTGAGGTAGTGGTTTGAAGATGATTTCTTGACCAGGATTAATTCTGTCGCGAATTTTTTCGGCGAGTTGAAGAATGGTATATTCTTCAGGGTTGCCAATGTTAATGGGACCAATATGATCGCCATTCATTAATTTCATTAAACCATCAACTTGATCGGTGACATAGCAAAAACTGCGAGTTTGACTACCGTCGCCATATACGGTTAATGGATGTCCTTTTAATGATTGAGCGATAAAATTACTAACTACTCGACCATCATTTTCTAACATCCGAGGGCCGTAAGTATTGAAAATTCTCGCTACCCGAATTTCTAAATTATGTTCGCGGTGGTAGTCAAAACTAAGGGTTTCAGCAATCCGTTTGCCTTCGTCATAGCAAGATCTAATCCCGATCGGATTGACATTACCATGATATTCTTCTGGCTGAGGATGTACATCAGGATCGCCGTAAACTTCGGAAGTTGACGCGAGTAGAAATCTAGCTTTAACTCGTTTCGCCAGTCCGAGCATATTTGATGTTCCCATAAAACTTACCTTGGTAGTTTTAATCGGATTATATTGATAGTGAACTGGCGAGGCTGGACAAGCCAAATGGTAAATCTGGTCTACTTCTAAGCGAATTGGCTCGGTAATATCATGCCGAATTAATTCAAAGTTAGGATGACCATACCATTTACTGATATTACTTTTAGTCCCAGTGTAAAAATTATCTAAGCAAATTACTTCTTGTTGCTCTTTCATCAATCGATCGATCAGATGAGAACCAATAAAACCAGCACCACCCGTAACTAGAATTCTCATAATTTAGAATCTTAAAAATTAATTTTGGTTGCAATGTCGATCCAATTACAGGAGAATCCTCTTCTTGCAACCGTTTTACCCAAGGTAAGCTCTCTTAATTATGATTATTCCCCAAGATCGTTAGATCGGCAACAGCGATCGCTATTTTTCAGCGATAACACTTAAGAGTTGGGAGTGTGGGAGTGTGGGGAGAAAAATCGTAGGTTGGGTTGCGCTCAAGCAAAACCCAACAAACACACCAACGCCCTAGAAATGTTGGGTTTCATTCTTCAATCCAACCTACGGGAAAAAGATTTGTCCGTCTAAAGCCTAAAGCCTAAACCTTTTACCCCTAAATCACATCCGTTGCCAAAGTTGAATGGTACCATCGGCACCACCGATCGCGACCATTTTACCACTAGGGTCGATCGCGACAGACATGACCGATCGACCTGGATCGCCTTTGAGGATACTTCTAGCTTTGTCGCGGAATTGGGAATCCTTGTCTTTGTACCATACTTTGGCTTTGCCATCGACACTACCAGTAATTGCATACTGACTATCGGGGCTAAAGACGCAAGCATTAATCTGTCCAGCGTGGGCTTTAATCGTCTGTGAGAGACTTAATTGATGTGGTTGACCACTTTCGCTGTTTTCTAGTTGCCACAGCACCATGTCGCCATTAACGGTGCCTGCGGCGATGGTTTGGGAGTCGGGACTGATGGCGAGGGAGCCGATACAATGTTTATTACCACTTGACTCGGCGATTTTGGTACCTGTTGCCAAAGACCAAATTTTGACAATGCCATCATCACCAGTGCTGGCGAGAAATGTCCCATCAGCACTTAAGGCGATGGCCGAAATTGGTTCTCGATCAACTATAATTTTTCCCACAATACCATCAGGGAGACTCCACAGGACGATCGTTTGGTCGAAGCTACCACTGATTAAAGTTTTACTATCGGGCGCAATTGCTAAGGATCGAACGGAGGCTTGATGCTGACTCAAGTTGTGGAGCAAAGTCCCCGTTTCCAAGTTCCACAATTCGATCTTTTCATCCCAACTACCACTAGCCAGGAGTTTACCATCAGGACTGACGGCGAGGGCGAATACACCTTTGAGTCGATCTTCTAGGGTGTAAATTGCTTTCCCCGTATCGAGTTGCCACAATTTAATTGTTTTATCAAAACTTCCACTGACAAGTTTCTCACTATCTGGGGTGAAATTCATACAGCGCACCCAATCACTATGAGCATTAATTGTTTGCTGAAGATTCCAGGTTGGTTTAGACCACAAATCACCACTTAATTCGGCGGAAACTAAATTATCAGACATCAATTCACTAGACATTAAGTCTTCCGAAATCATATCTAATAATGGCGTAATATCTACTTCTGGTTCATCTTCAAAACTAAAGATACTATCAACACCAGATCGATTGAGTTCGCTGGTAGAATCGATGCCTAATTGTTGAGAGATCTGGATTAAATGGCGTTCGAGATATTCGACTCGCTCGGCTAAAGCGTTACTACCTAACAGATTGACAACATCTTGCAGGCTGCTCTCAACACCAGCAACATGATCTTGCATCGATCGCATCAGTTGTTGCTGGGCATCGAATTTTTGGGTGAGCGCGAGTGTTTCTTGCGGCTGTGGTAGAGCTGAAACTCCATCAATTCCGGCAGTTAGTAAAGGTTTGGTTTGAGCCATGCTGGTTTGCTTAACTAGAGCTGTTGCAAAACTCCGAGCTTGGACGATTTCTTGTTGCAGAACTTCGCCTTGTTGTTGCAGTTCTCGATCGAATTTACGTTCTAGAGATCGATCTTGACTGCGGATAGTTTTGGTAAATCGCCACCTATTAATTGCATTCAAAATCAGACTAATCAGGATTGGGACGATCGCATAAATCCATGTTGAAGATCCGGCGGCGGCGATCGAACCTACTACTGCGACAGCGATTGCTAGATATTCACTCAGATCTAACCAATGGGGGGAAGTTGACATGACAGTTATCGGGGATGGATTGGTAGACTCAGATCTTGCACCCAGCAATCGATCTAAAATAATGAAATCAGGACTCGATCGTTAGAAGCTTATTGTCTAGTTTTGTGCTATCGTTAAGAAAATATTAAGCATTTCTTAACAATAAGTAAAGTAATCACCTTACAATTCACAAAGATCTAAACTTATTACCATTAGTATTAGAGTTAATTATCTGTGTCTACAGTATTTCCTATGTATATTTGGCTACAAGCATGAGCTATGCTATTGCTGGTAGTCGATCGACAAGCGATCGATATGAATAGAATTTACATCAAAACTATCTCAATCGATACCACTTCAATAACTTAGCCACCCTTCCCCACTGTAGCCATTCATGATTCCCGATCGCGATTTGCACCTCGATTTCTGTGCTGATATCAATGATGACAATGCTGTTGATAAACCTGAAGAAGCCTGTGGCGTATTTGGTATTTATGCGCCAGAGCAAGATGTCGCAAAGCTGACCTACTTTGGGTTGTACGCGCTTCAGCATCGGGGACAAGAGTCGGCGGGAATAGCCACATTTGATGGCACCGATTTACACGAACATCGGGATATGGGGCTGGTTTCCCATGTGTTTAGTCCCGAAATTTTGGATAAATTACCAGGACGATTAGCGATCGGACATACCCGCTATTCTACTACTGGAGCGAGTCGTCGTTGCAATGCTCAACCAATTATCGTTGACACGCGGCTGGGTAAGTTAGCTCTAGCACATAATGGAAATCTTGTCAATACTGCCGAACTCCAAGCATACTTACTAGCCAAAGGCTGCGAACTAAATACGACGATCGATTCTGAGATGATTGCGTTGATCATTCGGGAAGAAGTCAATGATGGTAAAGGTTGGATTGATGCAACTATCAGCGCGTGTCAACGGTGTGTCGGCGCATTTAGCCTGACTATCGCTACTCCCGACGGAATTATGGGAATTCGCGATCCGCATGGGATTCGCCCGCTAGTATTGGGAAGGATGCCCGATCATATCGATAATTATGTCGTAGCTTCAGAAACTTGTGCCCTAGATATCATCGGTGCTGACTACGATCGCGATGTCAATCCAGGTGAGTTATTATGGATGGATGGAGATGGGCTGAAATCGATCAATTGGGCACCCAAAATTCAGTCGAAGCTCTGTATCTTCGAGATGATTTATTTTGCTCGCCCTGATAGCTGGGTGCATGAAGAAAGCTTGTATAGCTATCGCAAACGTTTAGGTAAACAACTAGCCAAAGAATCATTCCACGAAGCAGATATCGTGATCGGCGTACCTGATTCGGGCATCCCTGCCGCAATTGGCTTCTCAGAGGCATCTGGAGTGCCCTATGCCGAGGGTTTAATCAAAAATCGCTATGTTGGGCGAACATTCATCCAACCCACCCAGGAAATGCGGGAAGCGGGGATTCGGATGAAGTTAAATCCGCTCAAGGATGTATTAAATGGTAAACGGGTAATCGTGATTGATGACTCGATCGTGCGGGGGACAACTAGCCGTAAACTGGTTAAAGCTTTACGCGAGGCTGGAGCCAGTGAAATTCATATGAGGATTTCTTCGCCACCCGTTACCCATCCTTGTTTCTATGGGATTGATACGGATACTCAGGATCAACTAATTGCAGCTACTAAATCGGTTGCTCAAATTGCCGAGCAAATTGGGGTGGATACGCTCGCTTATTTAACTTGGGAAGGGATGCTATCAGCAACGGAGAAGGATCCTGGAAGTTTCTGCTCGGCTTGTTTCACAGGTGACTATCCGGTGGAAATTCCCGACGGTGTTAAACGTTCTAAATTAATGCTAGAAAAAGTCTAATTAAACGTAGGGTGCGTTATCGCGGAGCGCGAGCATACCCTTAATTTGGTTACTAGAGGTGTGAGGGCGGGTTTTGTTGGAAGATTGCTAGCGAGAGCAAAAATCGCTAGCATAAACCCGCCCCTACAGATCTTGTCGTCGATCGAATCAGACTATACTTATTTGTTAGGCTGAGGAGTCATGCGTAGATAAGGCTTGAGTTCGGTGATTCCTTTAGGGAATTTCACTTTAGCGTCTTCAGTCGAGATCGTTGGTACGACTACACAGTCGCCGCCGTCAACCCAGTTAGCTGGAGTTGCAACGCTGTAGTTGTCGGTGAGTTGGAGCGAATCAATTACTCGTAAAATCTCATCAAAGTTACGTCCAGTACTAGGTGGATAAGTAATAGTTAGACGTAATTTTTTGCTAGGATCGATTACAAATACCGATCGAACAGTCACCAATGCATTAGCATTTGGGTGAATCATGTCGTACAGATCGGATACCTTTTTGTCAGGATCGGCAATGATTGGATAGTTTAGTGCAGAACCTTGAGTTTCGAGAATATCACCAACCCAACCATTGTGAGATTCTACATCATCGACGCTCAACGCGATCGGTTTGACGTTACGTTTATCAAATTCTGGCTTCAGTTTAGCAACTTCGCCTAGTTCAGTGGTACAAACTGGTGTGAAATCCTTAGGGTGAGAAAATAGAACAACCCAACTAGTTCCAGCCCATTCAAAGAAATCGATCTCACCATCAGTGGTGGCTTGGGTAAAGTTGGGGACGATATCACCTAATCTTAATTGCATAATCTATCTAAATAAAATAATAAGTACAGAAGGCGCAACGTTCGATTGTGCCACAAATTTGCGCCAACATCTTATTACTATACATATTTATTTAGGATTGGGTCGAGTTGGGAGTTGGGAGTTGGGGAGACTGGGAAAAATCCCCTCCTGGGAGGGGCGATAGAGCCGTAGGCTCTATCGGGGTGGGTAAGCCCCTTTCGCCTAAACCCTAACTAAACCCGAACGACTTCCTCGTTGTAACGGTAGATCGTTTCGCCTTCAGCGTTGACTCGCACCCGCTCGATTTTGGCTCCGAGCTTGCGCATTTTCGCTTCGAGACAATCATAACCCCGATCGAGATGATGCAAGCCTTGAATCGTCGTTTTGCCATTTGCGGCTAAACCTGCGAGCACTAAGGCGGCTGAAGCTCGTAAATCGGTAGCGGTGACGGTCGCACCAGATAACTGAGCTACTCCTTCAACAATCGCATGATTGCCTTTCACCTTGATATTTGCACCCATGCGACTGAGTTCGGCGACGTGTTGGAGCCGATTTTCAAACACGGTTTCGGTGATGATGCTACTACCGTTACTCACGGCTAACAATGCCATAAATTGGGCTTGCATATCTGTGGGAAAAGCTGGATAAGGAAGTGTTTCGATATCTACGCCTCTGAGTGTACCAGTCGGAATCACCCGCATCCGATCTGGTGCATCCATTACTACCTTCGCACCGATCTGTTCTAACTTAGCAACAGCAGCAGTTAAATGATCGGGAATTACTGGAAACATACTAATTTCGGAATTAGTAATCGCGCCAGCAACTAGGAAAGTAGCGATTTCCACTCGATCGGGAATAATACTATAATCAGCCCAGTGTAACTCCTTCACACCGACGATCGTAATTCGATCGGTTCCAGCACCGATAATTTTAGCACCGATCGAAATACAGAAGTTTGCGAGATCGACAACTTCCGGCTCCTTTGCCGCGTTCTCCAAAATTGTCTCACCATCGGCTAGCGTCGCCGCCATCATCAGTGTTTCCGTCGCGCCGACACTTGGGTAATCCAGATAGATTTTCGCGCCTTGGAGCCGCTTGCTGGCCCCAGTCACATAAGCATTGACAATGCCATGCTCGATTTCCACATGGGCACCCATTGCCTGTAAACCCCGGACATGTAATTCTACAGGTCTAGCACCGATCGAACAGCCACCTGGTAAAGGTACCTTAGCCACACCTAGTCTAGCGAGAATTGGACCGATCGAGAAAAACGCCGCCCGCAACTTAGAAACTAGTTCAAACGGTGGTGTATGGCAATTAAACCCAGTCGTATCAAAATCGATCGTCTCACCATTTCGTTCGATCTTGACTCCCAAAGCTTCGATGATTTGGCACATCTTATCGACATCCACTAGCCCTGGAATATTTTGAAGCCGACAACCACTCGAACATAGTAAGGCACCAGCCATGACAACTAGTGCTGAATTCTTGGCACCACTGATTTTGACTTCCCCTGAGAGTGGATTTTGACCCCAGATGTGAATGACAGGCTGTTCTATTTCGGACATATTTTGGGTGGTAGTTATGCTACTAATAGGTTTTTGCTCCAGATTCTTTAGAGATTGCGGTCGGGATTATTTATTTTTGCTTAGATTTTACAGGAATTATGTAGATGGATACGATCGATCTTCAGTAATTCATCAGCGATTTCCGCACACTGTGTAAAATTTGTTGCCACATAATATTAAACACTCCCTACTCACTGCAAAAATGTGCCATCCGTTACAGCTCCACAAATTTGCTCGACATTGGATTCGCTGGGCTTAATCATAGTATTCCCAGCTTATTCCCACATCTTGCACTAATGAGTTAATGGTGATGTTGGAATCGAGGTTAGCAGTTAATGGGAAAAGGGGTCAAGAGCTTAGATGACAGCAGTTGACACCTTGTTACAGATCGGACTTATCTAGTCCAAAATTTGTGAATATTCCCAAAATTTACTTAGTTTTCCCTAGCCCTGATTCTACAGAATCGGATTTGTGGTGAAATCTAATTCCCAAGAAGATGTCATAGACGAAATGCAGAAAATCTTTGCCCTGTAATAATCCCAGCGACTGATGACAGCCCTTTGATGCCAACAGCGGCTTAGTTGCTTGATAAGCCGCTTGATATTTATACCAGGGAATCGATGGCCAAAGATGATGGATCAGATGATAATTTTGTCCAAAAATTAGGATATTTAAAATCGGACTTGGATAAACACGAGCATTTTTCCAACGATTGCGATCCTTGAAGGGGCGATGTGGCAAGTAGTCAAAAAATAGTCCTAGTGCTAACCCAACCACTAATGCTGGGGAGAACCAATAATTTAAAATATATTCGGTAAAACCATACTGACAGGCAAAGTAAATCACTAGTGCAACAAATAGCCTACTCAGAAACCATTCGAGTAACTCGTAGTTGCGCCACAATTTGCGCTGAAAAAAATAGATTTCATGATAGAAAAATCTAGCAGCAATCAACCAGAGTGGACCACCTGTCGAGACGAAATGATCGGGATCGTTATCGGGATCGTTCACGTTGGCATGGTGCTGGATATGCACGCGAGTAAATACTGGAAAGGCAAATCCGAGCATTAACGCGCTCACATGACCCATAATTGCATTCACCACTCGATCTGGATGAGCTGCATTATGAGAAGCATCATGAATTACCGTACCTGCCATATGTAAAGCCAAGACATTGAAGCCGAAACAACACCAACCTGGTAACTGCCATTGCCAATAACCGATTGTAGAAATCGTTACCAAAACAATCGCACCCAAGAACATGAAGACGTTGGGATTCAATTCTTCAGGAGGTCCCAAAAACTCCCTGGGGACTCTGAGGGATTGCTGCGCCTCCGACATTAGATTTTTGCTCCTGTAAACATAGGATTAAGCCATTATTTCGTAGTATACGCTAATCCCAGCCGACCGTAAAGATTTGTGAAATTTTTTAATCTAATGTAAACGCCTCGATCGACCCAAATTTGCCGATTAAGTGGTCTTGAATTGCATCTAGAATACATACTACTCAAGGAGTCTGTCGATCGATTGATCGCCACCAAAACCGCTCCCCGCAGCAGAATCCCAATTACATCACCTCACCTGCAATAACCCCAACTAATCGATCGCGCTCAAATGCTAAGGATTTATTATCTGTCCAGAATTATTAGAAATCCCAACATTATTACATTCGTAGTGCAATGCAACTTTCAAGATCCAACGATTGAGTTACCACGACTACTCAACAATAGTGGCCTTGGTTCGCGGCTGGATTCGTAATTGTCTTGATAATTTGGTGGTTCAAAAAATAGACTGGGATTGGTGATTTTTGATTTTTGATTAACATCAACTAATGTTAACTAACAGATGAAGTGCCGATCGTAATCGGTGCGATCGCACTCAATTTCAAGCTCGGATGATCTTCTAATAACTGATTGACATTCCATTCATTCTTGAATAACAATACCGGACGATTCCAGTTATCTTTGATGGTGATTGTGTTAAATAACCGTCCCACTTTATCCAAGGCATCCCAACCATTTAATACCCATCGAGCGACCGAATAACCGAGTGGTTCTAAGGTTGTTTCGACTCCATATTCATTCTTCATCCGAAACATCACCACCTCAAATTGCAACTGTCCTACTGCTGCTAAAATAGGGTCGCGTTTGGATTCATCGGCGGAGTACATAATTTGGACTGCGCCTTCTTCTTGTAGCTCCTTCACCCCTTTTTGAAACTGTTTAAATTTCGAGGGGTTGGGATTGCGGAGGAATGAAAATAATTCGGGGGAGAAGCAGGGAATGCCTTCATATTCGAGCTTTTTCATGCCTGTATAAATTGTATCGCCGATCGCAAAGACACCAGGATTATTTAGACCAATTACATCGCCTGGATATGCTTCTTCGATCGATTCTCGATCTTGGGCAAATAGTTTCTGTGGGCGGGATAGTCTGACAGTCTTACCTGTACGCGCGTGGCTGACGGTCATATCCTTTTCAAACTTACCAGTACAGACCCGAATAAACGCGACTCGATCGCGATGTTTGGGATCCATATTAGCTTGTAATTTGAATACAAAACCAGAGAACTCTGGATAACTTGGTTCGATCGATCCGATATTAGAATTACGATTTCCTGGTTTGAGCGCGTATTCTAAGAAATAGTGTAAAAATAACTCAACCCCAAAATTGGTCATCGCACTCCCGAAGAATACCGGAGTCATATAACCAGCATGAATCAACTCTAGATCTAAATCTGAAGCCACCCCATCTAAGAGTTCTAAATCGCTATGCAGTTGCTCGAATAATTCCTTGTCTAATATTTGCTTCAGACGCGGATCGTGTAGATCCATCACCGTATCGGTAGCTTCCTTCTTACCATGCGCCGTTCGCTCGAATAGATGAACTTTGCGCTGATGTCGATCGAACACGCCTTTAAAGCGATCTCCGGTACCGATCGGCCAATTTACAGCATAGGTTTGTAAGCCTAATTCCTGCTCGATCTCATCTAACAATTCTAACGGCTCGCGGCCAGGTCGATCGAGTTTATTTACAAATGTGAAAATCGGCAATTCCCGCATTTTGCACACTTCAAATAACTTGCGCGTTTGTGGCTCCAAACCCTTGGCTGCGTCAATCAGCATCACCGCATTATCCGCCGCCGCCAATGTCCGATAAGTATCCTCACTAAAATCTTGGTGTCCTGGTGTATCCAGCAGATTTACCTGAAAACCCTGATACTCAAACTGCAACACCGTCGAGGTAATCGAAATCCCCCGCTGTTTCTCCATCTCCATCCAGTCGGAAGTCGCCTTGCGCTGATCTCGTCTGGCTTTCACCGCACCCGCTTCATGAATTGCACCCCCGTACAGCAAGAGTTTCTCCGTCAGGGTAGTTTTCCCCGCATCAGGGTGCGAAATAATCGCAAAATTGCGCCGATGTTCGACAGCAATTTCGAGTTCGGTTTGAAGCTGGGTGGAGAGTTCGGTGGACATGGGGACGGTTGCGTAAGCTGGCTCAGTCTTTCGATTATATCTGTAATCAGTTGACAGTTGATATTTGTTGGCGTAGCCTTTCCCTAGGAAAATAGTTGATAGCGAATTAGATAACGTGAGTAAAGATCTGTAGGTTGGGTTGAAGAATGAAACCCAACACCCTAGCAATCGATTTGTGGGTTGTTAGGTTTCGCGCGGCTCTAAACAACGTACAAATTTAATAATAGGTATTGTTTTGTCGATCGAATGTCCCCATTAGTTGCGCTGATGGGGACATTCCTATTCTAATTATATCGCTCTAAATTTGCTCAAACCCGCTTACCCATTGGTAAATCGCCTAATAGTAATGATATGGCTAGATCGATCGCAAAAATGCCCACCCCAGATATCACCACTGCTGCTGTAGCTGACTCTCCAACTTGCTTTACCCCACCATAAGTCGTCATTCCCCAGCCACATCCAATTGTGCCAATCGCACCGCCAAATAACATCCCTTTGAACCCCAAACTAATTAAATCTGTGGGTTTGAGAAAGCTTCTGACTGAATCTAAAAATACTTGCGGCGGTACTTGATAAAATTGAGCTGCGGCAAAAATTCCGCCACAAATACCGAATACCAATCCTAGGACAATTAAAGTCGGCACCATCGCCGCACAAGCGATCACTCGTGGCAAAATGAGATAATCGATCGGATCGGTTCTGAGCGTATATAGTGCGTCGATTTGCTCCGTGACTTTCATCGCTCCAATTTCTGCCGCAAATGCCGAACCTACTTGCCCTGCCACCACACTAGCTGTTAGAATTGGTGCCAACTCACGGCAAAATGCCAGTGCAAACGCCCCACCCACCGAATTAATCGCACCCAATGACTCCAACTGTCTGGCTGTCTGAATCGTAAAAATCATCCCCGCCATAATATTCACCAACAATACCGGAATCATTGATGCTGGCCCAGTTTTGAATAAATGTTCAGAAATTTTGCGCCAACAAGTCTTTCCCTGAATCAAATGCAGCCAAACCTGACCGATTAGCAGTATTGTAAAGCCAAATCGATCGTAGGCATAGGGATGAGAGTTTCCACCAGATTTTGGGGACATTTTAAAGCTATATACGGGGAGAAGCTACGATCAAGTCCCTATATTGTATAGAAGTTAACCCAGTCAAAATGTTTCGTAACGTTACTAATCCCCCAGTCTCCCCTTGCGGATTTCCACCCAGGAAAAACGCACTTCAACCCCCCTGTAAGCTATGCTAGAGTCAATACAAGCGCATTTTAATCTAAGCTTTTGAGGATTTAACATGGTTGACTCTGGCAGCGGCAAACGGAAACTATTTTCTTTATTGTGTCACGGCTCGATTTTTTTAGGTTCACTGCTCTTTACATCCCTAATTCCATTGGCGGTTTTGCTAATATTTGACGATCCTATTATTAAGGCAACTGCAAAAGAAACACTCAATTATCACTTTAATATTTGGTTGTATGCAGCAATCACTGGTGCATTAGCATTCTTATTCACTGCTTTAATTATCACAATTCCCCTAGCTTGGTTAATTGGGGGCGCATTCACCCTCTTTACCCTCGTACCACCAATTTTTGGAATTTTGGCAACTCTGAACAATCCTAACGAACCTTATCGTTATCCCTTTATTTGGAGATTGCTATAATCGAATTGAAATCAGGGGTGTAGAACAATCTACACCTTTTGTTTTTGGTCATCTGAGCGTAAATATTAATATCGCTACAGATTAATTACGCGAAGATAAATCGATAGATAGCAGATGAAATCTTATACCTTAATTGCTCCAGCCAAAATCAATCTTCATCTCGAAATTATCGGCATCAGACCAGATAATTATCACGAACTGGTGATGATTATGCAGACAGTCGATTTAGCCGATCGAATCGAGCTAAGATCGCTAAGTACTGATGATATTATTCTCCATTGCGGACATCCAGATGTACCGCTGGACAATACTAATTTAGCCTATCGTGCGGCTGAGTTAATGCAAGCTGAATTTCCCCAAGCTTTTGCTAAATATGGTGGTGTCGAGATTACCTTGCATAAGCATATCCCGATCGCCGCAGGATTGGCTGGCGGCTCTGGAAATGCTGCGGCTGTCTTGGTTGGAATCGATTTACTCTGGGAATTGGGACTTACCCAAGGCGACTTACAAAAATTGGGGGCAAGGTTAGGCTCTGACGTGCCGTTTTGTATTTCCGGCGGAACAGCCATCGCGACGGGTAGAGGTGAGTTAATCTCTTCCCTACCTAGCTTAGAAGGGATATATGTGGTGCTGGGCAAATATCGCAGTCTGGAGGTTTCGACTCCCTGGGCATATACTACCTACAGACATCAATTTGAGCATGATTATCCCACCGAGCCGACTAGTTTAGCAGATAGATCTCATCGGATCCATTCGGGGGCGTTGGTAAAGGCGATCGTCGCGCAGGATGCTGTTAAAATCGGAGAGCTACTTTACAACGATTTAGAAAAGGTAGTTTTACCTGACTATCCCCTCGTAAGTCAGTTACGGGCAGAATTCCAGCGTCATCCTAATTTAGGTACAATGATGTCTGGCTCTGGACCGACTGTCTTTAGTTTAGCAAACTCTCGCGAACAAGCCGACGCAATCTACCATCAAGTTCGCGCCGCAATTACCGATCCAGATTTAGAATTATTTGTAACTCAATTTTGCGATCGAGGCGTGAGAGTAGTTTAAGTAATAAGCAATAAGTTCGTAGGGTGTGTTATCGCACCATCTCCCATCTCCCATCGCCCATCTCCCATCTCCCCTCTATGACTCAACTCACACCACCTCAAAAGCCTTTACCCAGTCCATTAAGTTGTTTAACTGGTTCATTGATTGCTGGTACAATGTCGCTCGGAATGTATACGATCACCAGCAATATTGCCACCACATTTGCAACTAGACCGATGGTTCAAAAAACCACGATGGCGGTTAATATTGCTACAGCAGTGAGAACGTTAGTGTTAGGTTCGACAGCATTAGGCATGACTGTATTTGGGATTATCTCAGTCGGATTAGTCGGGCTGGCTATTCAAGTTGCATTTAGCAAAAAGCAATAGTATTTAATAGTTGAAAAATTGCTGTTCTCAAATTACCTTAAGCCTAAATTAATGGATAAGAAGTCTAAAAATAAAGAATCTAGCTTATTATATCAACGATTAAAGACTGCATTGCATGATGGGATTAAGGTCTGGTTTGAAACCCGCGACAAAAGTTATTTTGGCATTCCAATTGGTCTCGATCAATCCTTCGTAGAAGTATTGATTTTAGTCCCAGGTAGTGAAGAAGAATCAGCAGAATATAGTTTTCAACGGGTGACTTGGGTAGTCCGATTATCTTCGATTTCAGCGATTGCTTATCCTTCAGAATACTGGTCTACTGATAGATTGGATAGTCTGCTCAATAAATCTGCACTTAATACAGATGTTTAATTATTAATCAGATTGCTCGATCAGGAATTTTATTTTTTTAGCCTGTTTGACCATAAACATTACCGGAAGATCGATTCTCTTATCAGAGAGGCTTTACTAACAGATCGAGAACAGATAGATAAAACTCAATGGCTCAATATAAACGCGACAGATTTTTCAAGTTCTACATCCAATCATTGTATAAAACTAAGGGTGATACCCAGCAAAATATTCAAGTTCGTAATGATGAGGATTTAGAAATCGATTTGATGTTCATTGGTGAGCCAGGAAAGGAAGGATGGCAGCAGGAAGATTTGGGTTTATTCGTTGGCGGTAGCCTCGATTGTTGTAACGATTGGGCAAAGCCCACGCTGTGCTTAAGAGGCAGGCTAACGCCAACGCGAACGAATTAACGACAATCGACCAAACCCAAAAGAATCGATCGATAATCTCGACAGGGTATAAAGATGCTCCTCAATAGCGATTACCTCCGATAGGCTGCGCCAACGATTACCTCCGGTACGCTACGCGAACGAGCCTCAAACACTAAGATTGTTGGGTTTCTGATGAAATGTGATTTATATGTACAATTGTGCATATAATAGATAAATGGCTTATCAATGGGACAAAAACAAAGCAGCAACGAACCTCGGTAAGCACGGGATTGATTTTGCTGATGCAGTTTCTGTGTTCTCAGACGATCTCGCCATCACAACACCAGATCAACGATTTGATGAAGAGCGATTTATTACCATCGGGATAGATGCTTTGGGTCGATTGCTGGTAGTGGTGTATACCTGGCGCGATCGAGAAATTAGGTTGATTTCAGCTAGATTGGCGGCCCGTCAAGAACGAAGACAGTACGAAGAGGACTAAGTTATGGAAGTGGAACACGATTCTGTCGAAGTAGAATATGATTTCAGCAAAGGAAAGCGAGGTGCGATCGATCCTATCGGTACGGGAAAAACGCGGATTACGATTCGGATTGATGATGATGTTTTAGACTGGTTTCGGGAGCAAGTTCATCAAGCAGGAGGGGGCAACTATCAAACCTTGCTGAATGAAGCATTGCGAACCCATATTCACAATCAGCATGAGCCGCTAGAATCAACCTTGAGACGAGTGTTACGCGAAGAATTGGGACGAACTCCTATGGCTTCAAATTAACAGTTGTAGAGTGATATAAGCAAAATCGTTCGCGAAGCGTGCCGTAGGCAATCGATCCCAAAACCATCGCACCAAAGATCGAATTAACGACGATCGACCAAACCCACGAGAATCGATCGATAATTTCAACAGGGTACAAAAATACTCCTCAATAGCGATTACCTCCGGTAGGCTATTGCAGGGCAAACGCTCCGCTACCGCCAACGATTGCCAGATAGTCCTGAAACAATGTGGCTGAAGATGCTTGGGAACAGAGAGTCAGCACAGAGTGCATTTCAATCGATTACCTACGGTAGGCTACGCCAACGAGCAGTTGTCCCCCGACCGCCGAGAGAAAAATGATATAATGAGAGCCTGCATCAAATATTGTGTTTATCTCAAAGATATACCTACTGACAGTTTAACTCCAGAGGAGCAAAATTTTATGAAAACGATGGCACAAGTCGATGCTTGGTATGAGACTGAGATGAACAAGGCTCAGTTAGAAGGTGAGCTTAGAGGGAAGCTCGAAGGTAAGCTCGAAGGTAAGAAGGAAATCGCGATTAATTTACTCCGTAAGAACATAGCTTTGGATGTGGTTGCTGAGGTAACTGGATTTACGATTTCCGAATTGGAAGGCTTCGCCAACGAACAACTTCAACAACTGCAATTATCAGAATGAGCGGCTTTACCAACGAATCTCTAACACGATCGATCTTTAAATTCGATCGATAACCATCAACATCGATCGATAACCATCACACCAAAGATCGATCGAATCAACCACGGTCGATCCCAAGCTAATCGATCGATCATTCCAACAAGATATAAAGATACTCCTCAACAGAGATTTATCGAACCTCAAACACTGGAATTGTTGGGGTGAATGTTGAAACCCAACCGACAGAGCTACTAGGTCGAACTATTCACAAGATGAGTATGCAATAATAGTAGCAACTGAGGCTGAGGTTAAAAAATGCAGTATCAAGTTTTTGTCAAAAGTCGTTCGGATCGAGGTTTTACTGCTTCCGTACTTGAAATACCGTCTATCGCTGTTAATGGGAATACAGAAGGTGAAGCGATCGCCAATGCCAAAACCGAATTAGAGTCGCAATTGTCAACAGGTAAGATCGTGACAATTTCGATCGAACCCAAGACTAATTCTACGTCCATGCAATATGCAGGTATTTTAGAGAACGATCCAACCTTCGACGATCTGATGGAAAAACTTGTTAATATTCGTCAAGTCGCCAATGAGTGCGAAGATGAAAAATGATACTTACTTTTAATTCCGAAAAATATAAAGAGGTTCTGTCTGAGTATCAGCCAAAGCTAATTAAGACAGAAGCAGAAAACGAACGCGCTTTAGCGATCGTAGAGCAATTAATGAATTCTCCCGATCTCAGTCCCGAACAAGAGGAAATTTACGAGTTATTAGTTATTTTAATCGAGAGATTCGAGCAAGAATTTTACAAGCCAGATCGATCTAAAAATTCTGGATCGATGTTATCATTTTTGATGGATCAGCGCGATTTCAATCCGATCGATCTAGTGCCAATATTTGCTTCTGAAGCCGCTGTAGAAGAGGCAATCTCTGGGCGTACTAATATAGATAGTTATACTGCCGATCGACTGGCTGAATTATTTCATGTAGATGCCAGTTTATTTTAAAGCTGTAGCTTTAATTCATGGTGTCCGTTGGCGGTAGCGGAGCGTTTGCCCTGCAATAGCCTGCCGTAGGTAATCGCAAACCGAACCTATTTTTGTAAGTAAAACTTACGGTTTCGTCGAGCTATACCTAAACAAAGTAATCGTTGGCGGTAGCGGAGCGTTTGCCCTGCAATAGCCTACCGGAGGTAATCGATCATCCCAACAGAATATAAAGATGCTCCTCAATATTAATCGAACCTCAAATACTGGAATTGTCTTTAATTTTTATAGTGATAGCGGGCTTGTAAAAATTGAATAGATTCATCTTTAATTCGATAAATTAACCGATGCTCTAAATCTATTCTTCGCGACCATGTATCTGCTTCCATGAATTTTAGTGGTTCTGGTTTACCAATTCCTGAAAATGGATCGATGCAAACAGATTCTATTAAATCGAGAATTTTGTTGGCTTTTTGAACGTCTTGCCGATACCACCATTGCAAATCTTCTCTGAAGTCTTCATCAAAAATAATCTGCCTTTGAATGATGATTATTTCTGGCTGAGAATTTTCAGAGCGATTTTTATCTTTCTTTTTAGCGGACAATTCCCAACTCCTCACATAACGCAGCGATCGATTGTGATGGGTTCTCTGGCTCTGTATTGCTGTATCCTTGGAGATCTCTTTGTTTGGCTCGATCGATCGCCCGATGCAATCTAGTTGCGTTGGCGGGAGATCTCAGTAGATAGACCGTTTCTAAGAGGCTGCTGAGGTCTGTTTCGGCGATGAGAGCGACGTTTTTATTGGTGCCGTCTCGTTTGACTATAATAATATCTTTGCTATCTGCTACACGATCGAGCAGAACGCTTAAATTACTCTGTGCTTCGGTATAGCTAATTTCGCTACTAGTCATACAGTGGTTTCCGAGTTTAGTATGTCGATTATAACTTACCGATCGTAGGGGTGCGATGTTCGATCGAGAGTGTTAAAATGGGTTGTGGACGCTTTTCCAATTCTCAAAGTAGGTATTGAACATGCAATATCAAGTATTTGTTAAAAATCCAGCCGAGAGCGAGTTTATGGCATCTGTGATTGGATTGCCAAATGTAACCGCTAATGGGATGACGGAAAAAGAGGCGATCGATAAGCTCAAGGTTATCCTAGATGCTCAATTTAGGAATGGAAAGTTAGTAACGATCGATATAGATATACCTAGCAAAGTAGCTGAAGAAAGAAACGATCCTTGGATTAATAATATGGGTATATTTCAGGACGATCCAAATTTTGACGACTTTTTGGCAGAAATGAATAATTATCGTAATGAGGTAGATTCTGTCGAGGATTATCGATGATTTTATATGTTGTTGATACTGATATCTTGAGTCTTTATCAACGGAATTATCCACAGGTTTGTACTCGGATTCGGCTTGCTAGACAAAATAATCTAACCATCAAAACGACGGTGATAACGGTTGAGGAGCAATATGGTGGACGTTTAGCACAGATTCGGAAAGCACAAAATCCCGAAGCTTTGATTTTAGCCTACGATCAATTGACTGCAACATTTTCTCTATTCTCTCAGTTGGAAATTCTCAAGTACAATCGATTTGCTGATGATTATTTTCGACAATTTCGACAGCAAGGAATTCGGATTGGAACGCAAGATCTACGAATTGCGTCGATCGTTCTCGCTCATGGTGGTATTATTGTTACTCGCAATCAGAAAGATTTTGGACAAGTGCCAGGATTAACAATCGAAGATTGGTCTTTGGAGTAAATCGTTCGCGTAGCGTGCCATAGGCAATCGATCCCAAAACCATCGCACCAAAGATCGATTCCGCAAAGCGGAGGCTACGCCAACGAATTAACGATGATTCCCTCCGGTAGGCTTCGCCAACGACCAAACCCAAGAGAATCGATCGATAATTCCAACAGGATACAAAGATGCTCCTCAATAGCGATTACCTAACGGTAGGCTCCGCCAATGATCGAGCCTCAAATACTGAAATTATTAACATCGTTCGCGGAGTATTTTCCCCAGCAAAAAGGCTATTGCTAGGAAAAAATCTCACTATTGATTTGCAGCCAGTTTACCAATTTACTCATTCCTTCTTCCTGACTTTCCTGACTTGCTGCTAGCTCCAAGAAAAAATTTGCAGCATCAACTTCTGATGCCGTCAGTTCGATTCCATTAATCGATAAAAATGTGTAAACAGCAATCAGCGCAATTCTTTTGTTACCATCGATAAAAGAATGATTCTTGACAAGTCCATAGCCATAAGCTGCTGCTAATGAGAATAAGGTTATATCATCACCATAACAATACAGATTTTTGGGTTTATTTAAGGTTGATTCTAAAGCACCTTCATTGAGGATGCCAGCATCACCACCAGATTGAACGATGATTTCATTGTGAATGGCACACACATCACGAGGATCTAGCCAACAAGGTTCGCTCATTTTGCTAACTCGATTAAGGCATTGCGATATTTTTTCATCCCTTCTCTAGCCGCTTCCATTTTAGCTGCGAAACTAGGCTCGTATGCGGAAATCTCATATCCCGATGGCGTTTTGGTGGCGAAGAGAGTATCGCCATCTTCAACACTCATGCTCGTTGCCATTTCTTTGGGAACAATGATACTCAGTGAGTTACCGCGTTTTTTGATATTTAGCAGCATAAGTACTTTTGGCTAGATAGAGGATCGATCTTTTCTCAATGTTACCACAAATGTTGTAACGATCAAATTAACGACGATCGATCGAGATCGATCATTCCAACCGGATACAAAGATGCTCCTCAATATCGATCGAACCTCAAACACTGAAATTGTTGGCTTTCTCGAAGTAAGTAATCGATCGATCATTCCAACAGGATATAAAAATGCTCATCAACAGCGATCGAGTCTCAAACACTGAAATTGTTGGGTTTCGAGGGCTTCAACCCAGCCCACAGCGAAAATTCCACTTATGAGTGCGATCCCACAGGTTTGAGCTAAAATAGGAATACATCTTTCAATTGCCCTTGATAATCGTATGGAGCAAGCACTCCTCGAACAAATTCAGCGACTACCAGAATCGGTGCAGCAGGAAGCCCTGCAATATATTGAGGGTTTGGTTGCAAGGCATAATCAGTCGGTGCAAACACCCCCACTCAATCGAAAAGATGCTTTCGGCATCTGGAAGGGGGATGTGTGGATTTCTGATGATTTTAATGCGCCTTTAGATGATTTACAGGAATATATGTAATGGGTCGGTTTTTACTGGATACACACGTATTTCTGTGGCTGATTCAAGGCGATCCACAGTTGAGCGATTACTTCCGGTAGGCTATTGCAAAGCAAACGCTCCGCTACCGCCAATGAAATATGATAATTAAAACGTGAGAATTTTATCAAAAAGAACATTACGAGAGTTTTGGGAAAGTTATCCTAAATATGCTGATGCCGAAGATCCTCTCAAGTCTTGGTATCGAGAGGCTAAACAGGCTAGTTGGCTGACTCCGGCAGATGTTAAAGAACAATATCGAAATGCGAGTATACTGAGAAATAATCGAACCGTATTCAATATTGCAGGTAACAAATATCGATTAGTTGTTGAGATTAACTACGCATTGCAGATTATTTTTATCCGATTTGTTGGGACTCATCAAGATTACGATGCTGTTGATGTGGAGACAATATGAATACTGCTTTAATTAGACCGATTAAAACTGAAACTGATTATCGGGATGCATTGGAACGAGCGGGAGCTTTGATGTCATCTCAGCCGAATACACCTGAATCTGATGAATTAGAAGTACTGGCAACTCTGATTGAGTTATATGAAGAGAAATATTTTCCGATCGGCTTACCAGATCCGATCGCCGCAATCGAGTTTCGACTAGAACAGTCAGATCGATCGACAGCCGATCTAATTCCAATTATTGGTAGCGAATATTTAGTAGCAGAAGTAATGTCTAAACGTCAAACTTTAACGCTAGAAATGATTCGCGCACTTCACCGTCAGTTGGATATTCCGGCAGATATCTTACTTCAATAATCTCGTTCGATAATCATCAACATCGATCGATCCTAAAACCATCGCACCAAAGATCGATCGAATTAACGAAAATCGACCAAACCCAAGCTAATCGATCGATCATTCCGACAGAATATAAAGATACTCCTCAATAGCGATCGATCGAACCTCAAACATTGAAATTGTCGGGTTTCTCGAACTAGGTAATCGTTGGCGGTAGCGGAGCGTTTGCTTTGCAATAGCCTACCGGAGGTAATCGATAATTTCAACAGGGTATAAAAATACTCCTCAACACTGATCGATCGAACCTCAAACACTGGAATTGTTGGGTTTCGAGGCTCAACCCAATCTACAGACTATTTGAGCTAAAATAAAAATATATCTTTAATTGCCCTTAATAATCGTATGGAGCAAGCACTCCTCGAACAAATTCAGCGACTACCAGAGTCAGTCCAACAGGAAGCCTTGCATTATATTCAGGGTTTGGTTGCAAAGCATAATCAGTCAGTGCAAACACCCCCACTCGATCGAAAGAATGCTTTCGGCATTTGGAAGGGACAGGTATGGATGGCTGATGATTTTAATGCTCCTTTAGATGATTTGCAGGAATATATGTAATGGCAGAACGCTACTTGCTAGATACTCATGTATTTCTGTGGTTGATTCAAGACGATCCACAATTGAGCGATCGAGCGAGGGACATCATAGCTGATTATGAAAATCAACTCAATTTTAGTGTAGTTAGTATTTGGGAAATTGTAATTAAGTTAAATATTGGCAAGTTAAAGATAGAGCATACGATCGAAGATATTTATACACTTTTAGCTCAACTCAATATTTTGATTTTACCGATCGAGCGTTCCGATCTGGATCGATATTTAGCGTTACCATTACATCATCGAGATCCTTTTGACAGGCTAATCATCGCTCAAGCAATCGACCGAGAGTTAATACTCATAAGTGTCGATAGTTCTTTCGAGCCTTATTCAGTTCATAAATTATGGTAATTTCAGGTCGATCGATAATTCCAACAGGATATAAAGCTGCTCCTCAACCGCGATCAATCGAACCTCAAACACTGAAATTATTAGGTTTCTCGAAATAGATAATCGATCGATCATTCCAACAGGATATAAAGATACTCCTCAATACCGATCGATCGAACCTCAAACACTGAAATTGTTGGGTTTCTCGAATTAGGTAATCGATCGATCATTCCAACAGGATATCAAGCTGCTCCTCAATACTGATCGATCGAGTCTTTTACATCCGATTAAGCAATTCATCATACTCATCATGTGCGCCAATCCAATACCAGTAAATATGGTCAGATTCCAATAAGCCGAGAACACGGTAGTTGAGGTTGACACGGGCAGAGTAAATCGGTTG
>JANYDE010000115.1 GCA_025359915.1 Chamaesiphon sp. 336R_metabinner_41
CTATCATTATTTCAACGATACCCGCGACGGACAATGGGGCGTATATATCCCCCTCATCGATTGGAACGAGCATCGCGGCGAAGACCGTCAAGCGACCCCAGCAGAAAGAGAAGAATGGGTCAAAAACCAAAAACTCAAGCAGCAAGCATTACTCGAAGCTGAAAATCAGCGGCGGGCGGAATCATTACCAGCGTATGAGCGAGACATTGCAGCGCGGGCAATTTTAGCACAACTTTCATTAAACGAGATCGATCGAAAAGATCTAATTAGACGTGGCTTCACCGCCCAACAAATTAAAGAAATCGGCTTCAAAAGCGTCGAGAAGCTCCAAAGACTCAAAGAACCCGTCAATCCTCGCTTTCCTGGTGTCAACATTCAGGGCACCAGGTTAAATAATGGCTCCATTGGTGGGATTCTGATTCCCATCTACACCATCACAGGTGAAATCGTTGCCTTCCAGGTTCGGAATCGCGAACAGTCGAAATCCCGCTATCGCTGGCTGTCGAGCGTCTGGGAAAAAGGCAGAGATAATGGAGCTGCCCCCAGCCTCCCCAATGGTGAAAATCCGCTCACTTTCTCCTATCCCCAACTGCTAGGAGTTATCCCAGTAAATAGATCCATCGGTTTGGCAGAAGGAACGGGAGCTAAACCCAACCTAGCCGCCACTAGAATGGGGCAACAAGTCATCGGTGCCGCTGGTGGACAGTGGTTGTCTAGCCCCGAACTATTAAAAGATGGTTTAGAACGGTGGAGAGCTTCGGTTATCGATCTCTACCTAGATGGTGAAGATCCGCAAAAACCCCAAGTCATCCGCCGCTGGCTGAATCTCTACCATCAATTACGGGAATGGGGCTACAAACCCCGCTTCATGTATTCGGGACAAGATATCGATGAATTGGAGGATTTACTTCTCCTGCGCGAAATTGATTTAGATGACCTCGAATATCTTCTTGGTGAAACGCACGCCGAGGGAACCTCGGCGCGATTTCATCCGCTTGTTAGCAGTAAGTTACCACCAGCCCCACCAGTTGTTTCCCTAGCGCGGAAACTCTACCAAAAGTCCAAACACTTCACCCCCAATCAAACCCAGTGCAACCGCTTCCTTCAATGGGAGATACCTGAGACAGGGCTAGAAAATACTCTCTTTGGCATCAAATCGGCTCTTGGTACAGGCAAAACTGAAGTTCTCAAGGCTTTGGCTGCTTGGGCAAAGGAACGGGGCTTAGAATTGATTTTCATCGGGTATCGGAATAACTTACTGCGGCAAACTTGCGATCGCATCCCCGATCTCTATCACATTGGCGATGAGGATAAAGTATTTCTCAACTCTGACTATCACAAAGCTATCTGTCACCATTCAGCCGGACTAATCGACCCCGCTCAGATGGCGAATAAGATTGTGATCTTGGATGAATGTGTCTCCGACTTGAGCGATATGCTCACCAGCAAGCTCACAGCCGGACGGCGTAAGGATGGTATGGATTCGCGTCAGGTCAGATTGGCACATATTGAGGAGCTAATTAAGAATTGTTACGGTGTCTTCGCGCTGGATGCTTACCTCAGTGATACCGAGCTGAATTTTTTGCGGGAGTTGCGGAGTTCGTCCGTTGGCGCAGCCTCCGCGAAGCGGGAACGGGTTTCCCGCTCATGGAACGAACCCAAGCAACGACAGTTTGATTTTGTCCATAAGCTTGAGAATACCTACCGCAACCAGATGAACGTGCGGATGGTAAATCAAAAATTTACCGTCGCCCGTGCCATTCTCGACGACGCTCTAGCTGGAGCAAACCTATTAATTACCGCCACCACCCAAAAGCATTGTGAGAACCTCGAAAAATCCCTGATCCGCATTGGTATTCCTGAAACTAGCATCTGTCGGATCGATGGTACGACAGATCGCGATGAAAGCATCCAGCTATTCTTTCGCAATCCCAAAGCTTATTTAGAGGAATATCGTCCCCAAATCGTCATCCTCTCACCCACGGCTGAAAGTGGGATCAGTATCGATTTAGCTGGATATTTCACGACTCACTACCATTTCCACCTGGGCAATCTAGGCATTCTCTCAGGCTTACAATTCCTGGGTAGATATCGGGACTTCAGCGCACCCCGCGTTATCTACTGCGAGAAACAGGGGCACATTCATGATGGTAACTCTAGCTCCTTTAGCAAATGGGTGAAGGATGAATTCGATCGACAAGTACATGAAGATATGGATCTAGTCTTCATGCTACTCGACAACGGATCGGTTGATGAAGCGATGAAAATCCTTACCAGCTATGCCAATAAAGAAGATCTGTGGCTCAAACTGGCTCACCAATACAAAGCTAATCTTAATGAGGAGATGAAGCACCTGCGCGAGCTGTTCATCGAGGCTATGGTGGCAGATGGTTATACAGTATCGATCGATGGTGAAAATGTCGATGGTTGTGACGATACCGACGATCTGATGGGTAGAGTCGAAGTCGAACGACGAGTGGTACAATCGCGGCGGATTTATGATGCGCCTGACATTACCAGACTTGAATATGAGGCAATTAGAAATAATCCTAGTGCGAATGAATTAGACAGGGTATTGGCGAATAAATACTATCTGACTCAACAACAGTTGCCAGGGATTATGGAAACTGAAAGTTATTCAGCCGAACTAATCCAGATGCTGAAATATAATCATCCGGCGTTAGTTAAGCAACTCGAAACTTATCATTATCTGCTCCATCCCGAACTAGCAGAAGCCAACCATCTCGCAGCTTGGCTACCTGTAGCTGAGACTGGCTCTGTATGGCTCCCAGACCAACTCAATCGCTCCTCGCTAGCATTGGTGAAGGTCGGACGGGAATTAGGGCTTATAGACCTAATTGAGACGACTTTCAGTGGACAGCGGATTGGGGAGATAATTGAGCAAGTCAAGGATTCTCAACGCTATCAGTCATCGCTGAAAATTAACATTAATCCAGAAAAGCAGCCAGATCCGATTAAGTTATTTAGACGCATCCTCAAGAAATTTGGGCTTAAACTGGTCAAACTGGGAGATGATCGATTCAAGCTAGATGCCGTGGCAGATTCAATCTTGGCTTTTAAAGGTGCGCCCAAGTACGAGCTTTTGACTCCTGAATTAATTGAAGGAGTCACTCAACTTGCTGGCAAGGAATTTCATAAAGATGACATCGAGATTCAAACTCTCGGTGCAGAGATGGAAGCACTAGGAATGCAAGACAAACGGGGACGGATGCGATTAGTGGCTGGAAGTGCCCGTCATCTGGGGTTATCAGTGACTACCCATCGTCACCGTACCCTAGATCCTCAAGGTAAGAAAGTAGTCACCAGAATTTACACTTTTGGCACTGCTCACGATCCAATATCTGGCGCGATTAAAAATAGTCAGGTTTATCCAGGTACTCATCCCGTCTTTGTGAAACACATTTATGAATGTGTGACAAAACGCTTAGTGCAATTGGCAACCCATCAACGAGAGCGGATTGAAGAGTGGAAAAAGCCTCAAATCTTTATCCCAGAGCAGTTATTATCAACGATCCACATCGATAATTTCGCCAGTATTAATATAATTAACCTGCCGGAACACCAATCTGGATCGCCTGAATTTGGGCTAGAAAATCTTCGTTCCGTAGCACAAACGCTGCTCCAGATCGGGCAGATGGAGGAACTGGAGTTAGAAAGTTGTTTGAATGAGTATTTAGCGATGACTAATCCGACCGTCGCTAGAATTGCGCTGTTCATGGTTGAGAGCAAGTATCCACAGGTATTTAAGCGATTAAACCTTTACGGATTGAATTAAACCGCTGCTTTCCGTGAGCGGAGTCGAACTGTCAATAAGAAATCAATCGAATACAGGTTGGTGGCTTTTGCATATCCGAAACTCGATCTAAAATTAGATTTTATTCGCGCCAAGTCTGCTTATTGTTCTTAGCCCCATGTTATGACTGTACAACCCATCAAAACAAAAATCCCCAAAGCTAAAGTACTCGCCAAAGAAATCAAGCTTAAATGTGGCGAACTACCTAAAGGTAAATTCACGCCAGATAAGAAGATCGAAATCAAACTAATCGATGAGGATGGGACAATTTACACAGCCAAAGTCAGTCCTAAGAGTTACCGCCAAGCCGAAACCGAAGTCGCAGCATTTGAAATTTGGGTGCTAGTCGTTTCTGGGAAATTGCAGATCGCCGAGCAGGGGTGCAATATTCTGGAAGCGGGAATTAAGGTGTTTGAGTGGAAAGAAAATGTACCCGAAGAAATAAAACAGACCAAAACAAAAGTCGCTCAGGCAAAAGTAGTTAAAAGGGAGATTTCGATTAAGTTCTCGACCGAATTTCCCCGAGCCGTACCGATGCCGAATAAGCTACTCAAAGTCGAACTAATCGACGATGATGAGATTACTTATATTGCATCGATTAAAAGGAAGCATTGGCACACCGCCGAAACCGATGCTGCCGAATTTGAAAATTGGATGGCGTTAGTTGGTGGAAAATTGAGTATTACTGAGGAAGGCTACAATATTTTGGAGCCAACGATTAGAATTTTTGAAGAGAAAGTAAAAGTAACCTCTCAATAAACCAGGGTGTCGCTCGATTCAAGTTCTCCCTCCAGTTATCCGCCAGCGACACAACCAACAGCAATAAATATTTCACTCAGGATTGAAATTAATCCCCAACTTGAGAGCCGGATTATTCACCCACCTGTCGCCAATATGCGTATAAATCGCCGTAGTCTTAGGATCGGCATGACCGAGTAAATCCTGGACTTGGCGCAAGGATGCCCCATTCTGAATCGCTAGCGTC
>JANYDE010000135.1 GCA_025359915.1 Chamaesiphon sp. 336R_metabinner_41
TATACATTACTTGTACGGATATATCGATTTCTTCACTAATTTTAGTTGATTTTAGCCGATTTCATTGAACTTGACTAACTTTTTATTGTTTATATCTCTCTCTGTGTCTGGGTTTTGGCTTTTGTCAGCAAGCCCTACTTATACTCAAGGCACCCAAAAAACTTTTCAGGTGATTCGGGTGCCCCAGCATCTATCAGCAAGTCTCAGCGGAAATGTTACAGCCCTAGCGTGGAATGGTACTTCTGGTGGAATTGTGGCGTTTGATGTCTACAATACACTCTATTTCAATGGTAAGTCGATCGATGTCACTGGCAAAGGTTTTCGAGGTGGTGGTTCTAGAGATGTTGGCTACTGGTATAAGGGTACTCCAGTGCCAATTGATGAAAGCATCCCATTTATTTTTGCGGGGACATATGGCGGATCCTACACCGGAACGAACAGAGTCTATTCCAACAAAAAATTGGCATCACTCAAAGGCGAAGGTACCTCTGGCACACCTCGCCTCATGTATAACGGCACAACTTTGCAAGACACTGGGATCGAAGGATATCCGACGGGTGATGTTGGTCGTGGTGCGCCTGGAAATGCTGGTGGTGGCGGAATTATTGGGGGAGCATTAACCGCGAGTACAATCCCTGGGCACGATGCTGGTGGTGGTGGTGGTGGCAATATCGGAGTGGGTGGACTTGGTGGGGACACTTGGGAACCACAACCTGGAAGATGGCCAAATGGCGGTTTTGGGGGTAGTGGGATCGCGCCTTCGTTCACCAAGATCTTAATGGGTGGTGGCGGTGGTGGTTTGGTTGCCTATGGCGGTGGGGCTACTAGAGTGCCAAATGGTACGATCTCTGGCGGTGCAGCAGGCTTCGATGCACCTAGGGTGAGTAGTATTACTGCCAGTCATTATGGTAGTACGGTGGGAGGCGGGGGGATGAGATCTGCTGGTTTGCCTCACTCTGGTTGCAGCAGATCGAATGTGCTAATCGTCAAACGAATTACAGCTATCAATAATCAACTAGTTACCGGGGTTGTGCATAATTCACCTAGTGATAGCGATCCCAACTGGCCTAGCTCTACTTATCTACAAGGCGCGATCGATGGTGGTAAGGTTAAGCCCAATGATGAGATCGAATATACAATTTATTATCTAAATAGCGGTAATGTCGCCGCCAAAAACTTGCGGGTATGTGACAGATTACACAAAAATCTAATTTTCCAGACTCAATTCGATCTTACAAATAGTGCCACAGTAAATAAGGGAATCAACCTCACTCCAGGCACTAATATTACCCAATATCTTTCAAATACTAACGACACGGATAACGGCTATGTTTCCACAACTAGCACTTTGCCAACTAATTGTAATTTAGTGGGCAACACGATCGATCCTAGCAACCTATCCGATAATGTCGTCGTTGTAAACCTAGCTGATAGTGTCAACTATCTGTCTGGCTCAACCGCTCCAGGAAATCCGCCCAGTGCTTATGGCTATATTCGATTCAAAGCAAAAGTCAAACCTTAATTCAATGATTTCAGATCAGCAGTTTCATCGAAAGTTTATTCGGGTAGTCGATCTTTGATCGTGCCGAGAATGCCCCAGCGACTATCTAATAGTTGCTGTGCTTCGGATGGTTCTGGATCTACTTCTGCTGGCGGAATAATTCCGGCACAATCTAGATCGCATAGTTGTCGCAATGGCAAGGATAAACACAATTGTTCATATAGCCACACATTGGGATCGAAGTGTCCATCTGGTGGTAATGAATCGACTAATTCTTCTAAATCCGTGCGAATTTCCATGCCTTTGCGATCTGGTTCTTCATCCGGTTCTTCTAACCAAATAATTTCGGTTGCGTCCAATACTAATCGATGGTTATACTGCTGCAAACATCGATCGCATTTGAGGGTAATAATTGTCTCTGCCTGTGCAGATAGATCTAGAAATGTCCCGCCATGTTTGACAATTACTTTACCTCGAACAGGTGTCAGTGTCTCAAACTCAGGAATCAATGTATCGACAATGATTTCAAGCGTTCGATCCTGTCGATTCGCTAATTGGGGAATATGAAGTGGTTCCATTGGAATTAAGTAATAAGTAATAAGTAATAAGTAATAAGTGATATTTTGTCCGTTACTGGATACTTCTGTTACCAAGTAAAACGAACTTATTACTTATTACTTAATCAAGCTTGGGCTAATTTTACAACTAAACGTCGATCGGGTTCTTGTCCACGACTTTCGGTTGATAAATCGCTATAACTAGGATCGCCATCAAAGAAGGTGTGCATTTGGCGGCGTTCGGCTGAGGACATCGGCGCAAGGGTGACTTCTGCGCCAGTTTCCCTGACGTGGGTTGCAGCATCATCGGCGACAGCTTTGAGTTCGATCGATCTCCGCTGACGATAGCCATCTAATTCGATCGTGTATCCTGCTTGTAAATCAGCTTCAGCGTGGATGTTTAGGCTGGCATTGATTAGATACTGGATCGAATCGATCGTGGTACCTTGGGAGCCGATTAAGAGTTCTCTCTGTGCAGATGTGAGCGTGGTTGGATCGATCGTTAGCCAATAATTCGCCGCTGTAGCTCCGGCTGGCTGTTGAGTATCTACAGTTGTAGCTATTCCTGATAGGGTTAGGACTTGTTCTAACCACTCTTTGCCACGATTTAAACGTTGATCAGTCATTAGTTGATAGTTGATAGTTGATAGTTGATAGCTAATAGCTGATAACGACTAGTCACTAGCTAGGGATTATGCTTTAATTCCATATTCCCTAACTATCAACTATCAACTATCAACTATCAACTAAATTAAGTTGTTTTCTTTTTCTTGCTATTCTTCTCGAACGGAATTTCTTCCCGATTGCTATTATCCTTAGGCTTTTCGCTTTCTTGTTGATCTACCAATTTCTGTAATTCTGGCGGTAAAGGTTCACGATTGACAAAGTAGGTTTGACCTAATTGAAACACGTTACCGATCGCCATGTACATCAATACACCAGCAGGTAAGGGGAAGAATAAGAACATCCCAGAGAAAATAATCGGGGTGAATTTATTCACAGCTTGCTGTGCTTGTTCTTTTTCTGCTGCTTCGCCGACGGCTTTGGTTGCAGATGGAGTACTCGATAAATTTTGGCTGACATATAGACTCAAACCAAAGAAGACAATCATCGCGATGATATCCCAGTGGATTTTACCATCAGGATCTACCGCGCCGACGTGTCCGAGCGCATCGATAAATAAGAACCCAGTATTAGCCGCAATCCCCGGAATCGTACCTTTGATTGTGACATCTCCAGGCGCGATCGCTTCGATTTGACCATCGGCTGTAACCTTAACATTTTCCATCCCCTTGGTAATAGTCCACTCAGGGGTGAGATTAGAATTAGGATACTGAGACGCTAATTCCGAGAACGGTTTACCATCAACGCCTTTGAAGTCGATTTTAGCTTTTTGTCCAGCACCTAAAATATTGCCTGTGGCGATATCTGCAACTACAGGCGTGTGAATATTGGTGGTGAAATAAATACTGTGCGGTTCGCTATTAAATACCTGCGGCTGAATTTGCGCGATCTCTTCCTTCGGAACAACCTGCAAGTTGACATTGTAATCAACGTTGGAAAATGGCGACCCTCGTAAAGTGGCAAACAACGCGAACAAAACGGGCATCTGTAGCAAAACAGGCAAACATCCCGCCAAGGGGTTGCCAAACTCCTTGTAGACATCGCTCATCGCTTGTTGTTGCTTCGTCGGATCGTCTTTAAACTTCTGCTGAATTTCCTTCACCCGTTTCTGCATCAAGGGTTGAGAAATTTTGGTTTTGCGCATATTGCGAATCGAGCCAGCACCCAACGGATAGAGCGCGAACCGAATTACCAAAGTTAGCGCGACGATTGCTAACCCATAGCTAGGAACGATTCCATAGAAAAAATCTATGATCGGTAGCATTATATTGTTAGAAATAAATCCGATTCCAAAGTCCATTGTCTGTCAACTAGAGGGTAAGAGGGATGGAAGCTATCGCCGTAGATTTTACCCCCAACCCCCTTAGAAAGGGGGCTTTTACTCCCTCCCCTTTCCAAGGGGAGGGCTGGGGTGGGGTAAAAGCCTACGGGGGATGGAAGCTATCGCCGTAGATTTTTACCCCCAACCCCCTTGGAAAGGGGGCTTTTACTCCCTCCCCTTTCCAAGGGGAGGGCTGGGGTGGGGTAAAAGCCTACGCAGCAAATCAAATTGTCATACATGCTAGGAGAGATTAGGCTGATTTATCAGCCTATCCCCTATTCCCTAATTAGGTGGCTTGAGCGTTAGCTTCGGCTTTCTCAGTCACGCTCAACAGTGGTACGCCATTTTTAGCAATTACGCGCTCGTTGATGTAATCATAAAGTTCTCGATAGCGGGGGACAGAGCGTAACTCTAGTTTGCTACCATCTTTGAGGATGATTACCATGTCTCCCCAAAATCCTAACCCACGGGGGATAGTTAGTGCGTCAGTGATTTCCGAATAGACAAGATCGGTGCGATCTTTGCCCATCCAACCACCAATTACGGAGATACGTCGATCGGTAATCTTATACCGCAGCCAGATTGCTCTGACGGCGGAACCTACAGCCAACGGGATAAAAACTATAAATACTGATAAAAATAGATGAAAAATGAGATCCCCAATATGCGGACCACCTTCATAAAATGTTTCTTCTTTAATGCCCATCAAATATTCCTGCGGATGCCAACAACTGCTCTAATTCTCGCAAAATTTCGACGTATTCGCATCCCTGCGCTGAAGGTCGAATGCCGATGACTACCGACCATCCGCTGGTAATTTGCGGCAACATCTGACGGAGAGCCGCTTTTACCTGTCTTTTGAGCAGGTTGCGGATGACTGCTTTTTTACTGACTGTTTTACTGACGGAGATCCCAAACCGAGTAGCAGGTAGATTTTCGGTCGTAGATTTTGGCAGGTATTGCAAACTTCTAAGTGTCAAATGCACTTGCTGATGACGTTTGCCGTGCTGATAAACGGCTTGAAAATCTTGCCTGCGTCTGAGTCGATGGGGTTTAGGCAATGACACGAGTTACTACTTTTGCTAGTGACACCAACCTATACAGCCAGACGATGACGACCTCTCGCTCTGCGGGCTTTGATCACTTTTTGTCCTGTCCGTGACCGCATCCGCGCTCTGAATCCAGATGTTCTTTTTTGTTTGCGGTTAGTACCGCCGAGAGTACGCTTTGTCATACTTGTATCTGCTCGAATTAACTAATTATTAATACTATGCTGGGCAAAAAAGCCACAATGTACTAGTATA